>CAZUEC010000001.1:0-24827 GCA_964618865.1 uncultured Roseibacillus sp.
AAACCTTAAATAAACTCGATAGACGAATAGACTTTTGAAAAATGGTCTAAAACCCTAAGGACCGTTTCCGTCGCTGCTAGACTCCACAAAATCTCAAATCCTAGCGACCTAGAGATTCATCGACTCACCCCATTCAGAGAATAGGACCTTTCCGCATCCAAATCAGGATCTTACCCCATCATTCTCCTTGTGTGAACAAGCCAAAATCACTGCATTTGCAGCGGCATAATGCTCAGCATGAGTCAGACTCACTTTAATATCTCCAATCCTCTTTTCCTCCGCAAACTCCTTTGCTCGTCCACTCAAAATCACCTCGGGCTCACCTGAAGACTTGCGAACCACTTCCAAATCCAACCACCCCATATCTTTCCCTATTCCCGTCCCAAAAGCCTTTGAGACAGCCTCCTTTGCTGCAAAACGAGCCGCATAATGAATCACCCTTCGCTTCTGCTTTTGACAGTAGTCCTGTTCTCTTTTCGTAAAAACACGATCAAGAAATTTATCCCCAAATTCAGCAATAGACCTCTCAACTCGAGAGACCTCCACCACATCAATCCCGATGCCGAACAACTCCATCAGCTAGAATAATCCCCCATCAGCTCCTTCATCTCGCGTACCGCAGTCTCAAATCCTACGAAAATAGAACGAGCCACGATACTGTGTCCAATATTCAATTCTGTTAGATGAGGAACCACCAAAAAAGAAGTGAGATTTTCATAATTCAAACCATGCCCAGCATTCACTTGCAAACCAAGCTCCTTTCCTCTCGTCGCAGCCATCGAAATTCGAGCCACTTCACCTTCCTTTTCAGCCCCAAAGACATTTGCAAATGCTCCCGTATGCAATTCAATCATTTCTGATCCAACTCGCGACGAAGCTTCGACCTGCTCCTCCTCAGGATCAATAAAGAGACTCACTTTGATTCCAGCTTCCTGCAAACGAGCCACAGTCACCTTCGTTTCCTCAAACTGAGCCACAACATCAAGCCCTCCTTCCGTAGTCACTTCCTCCCGTGTCTCCGGAACCATACAAACAAAGTCCGGCCGCAATTCAAGAGCCAGCGCGAGCATTTCAGGAGTGTTCCCCATCTCCAAGTTCAACGGCAGCGGACATTGCTTACGGATCTCGAAAGCATCCCGCTCCTGCATATGTCGACGATCCCCTCTCACATGAATTGTTAAAGAATCAGCCCCTCCTTTCAAGGCCGTCAACCCAGCCTCTAAAGGACTAGGCTCCGCATTCGGGGAATCAGGTAAAAGAGCGTATCGAGCCTGCCGCAAGGTAGCAACATGATCAACATTGACTCCAAGAAGAAGACTCATAATTAATATTTCCCGACGCCTTAAACTTTGAACTCTCTCAAAAATTTTGAACTGATAGACTCAATCAAAATAGACATAAATCCCTAACGATTAAAAAAACTCCCCCTCATTTTTTTACACAACAGCTCACGACAACAGCTCACGCTATGCATCGTCAGTACTTTCATTAAAGAAGCTCTCTAACAAACCAGCTTCAATTAGAGTATCTTGCCAACTTGCAACATTCGAAATCCCCCCAAACACCCTAATTGCAGAATTAATCCAGAGTCGGCCTTCTTCTTCATTACCATCCGCGAAATCAAAAGCGGCCTTAGTATAGTAAGTAAATGGAGTATCGTCGAAGTCATCCCACTTCTCTTGAGCCAATTTCATTGCCTCATCCTTTTTCTCTAACTTAACATGACAAAGCACGATTTTAAAGAGCGCAAGACGATGAAGAATAAGGGCAGATCCTTCTAACTCACCATCAACTGAATTATCTATTTTCTCAACCAATTCGAGCATCTTGGTAGCGCAATCTTGCCAGTTCTTGGTCACGTAATCCATCTCCGCAAGATTGAAGAGAACTCCGGTATTTCCAGGCTCTAGCTCAAGCGCTTTTTGAAATGACTTGCGGGCCTTTTCAAAAGTTCGGAACTCAACATAACAAGAACCCTTCAAATTCCAAATGGTCGGATCTTCATCAAAGATCGCTGACGCCTTATGAATTTGCTCAAGACTCTCGAAAGTCCGTTTTTGTGAAAAAAATTGGCGCGCTTTGATTCGCGCTTCAGAATAGTTTTTCCGCTTTTCTTCGGAAAGATTTCCAAACTTAACAACCCACTCTCGGACATCCTCCTTCTTCTCTACTTCCTGGTCTTGGGCTAAACCCACCCCAGAAAACACCCCACTCAAAGCCAGCAACGCGAGCATTTTGTTATAACAATTCATGACAAGATTAATGAGATAAGAACTCCTCTCTGGCAAGCACTCATTGCAGATAGAGCCCATGTTTAAGCACAAAATCAGACACCTTGGAAGGAACCCAGCCATCAGGAAAACCCTCTCTCAAAGCAATCAATTTCCGAATTTGAGACGAAGACGCAGAATGATTCCCAGAAACAAAACTCGCTCTCACCCCCAAATGTTCAATTTCTTCGCCACTCACCCCATTTCTAGCGTGAACAATAAACTCAACTAAGCTTGTAAGGTAACTAAAGCGGTCCCAACTCGGAAGCACTTCCCACTGGTCCCAGCCCAAAAGCCAAAAAAGACGAACATCAGGATACTTTTCTTGGAACGCTTCCGCCGTCCGCCAAGAAAATGAGGGACTTGGCTGTGAATACTCCCAATCACTAACCTCCGCCCAAGGCAGATCCCTCACTGCCAACCTGAGCATCTCCAACCGTTCTTCTGCAGATGCCCCAGAAGCCTCGTCCTTATGAGGAGATTGTCGACAAGGGAGGAAGATCACTCGCTCCAAAGCCAAAGCCTCAACAGCCTTTTTCGCCACCTCGAGATGCCCATTATGGACAGGATCAAAAGTTCCACCAAAGAGAGCAACCCCTCGCTGACCACTAAGCTCCCCCACAACGCTCTATCTCAATATCCCCCAGCAGAAGATCCTGCCGGACTCGAAACTGATTCATTTTCATAAGCTCCAACACCGCCAAGAAAGTGACAATGACCTCCGACTTCGTGGTCGCATTTTCAAAAAGAGATTGAAAACGTCGACTTTGGCCAGGATTCATTTCCCCTAACAAATACTCCACCTTATCTGAAACCGTGAACCGATCATCGACAATTTGTCCAAAATCATGCGCAGTTTCAAACCGTTTCAGCACTTTTTGAAAAGCTTGAATAAGATCGAAAATGGAAAGCTCACGCACCGGATCCGTATCAACTGGAGGCAACTCCGGCTTTTCTGGACTATGAGGAAAATACCCCTCTTGCTCTTGCTCTCGTTGAGAAAGATAACCTGCCGCATCCTTAAACTTTTTATACTCGATCAATTGCCGGATTAACTCCCAACGTGGATCATCCTCATCCGAATCTTCTTCAGGAGGACGCTCCTGCTTTGGAAGCAAAGTTCTACTCTTGAGATAAATCAAATTAGCCGCCATCACGACAAATTCTGAAGCAAGATCGATATTTAACATCCGAAATGTTTCAATATAATCAAGATACTGCCGGGTAATTTTCTCAATCGAAACTTCCGTAATATCCAGCTCCTCTCGCTTGATGAGATACAACAAGAGATCGAGAGGACCTTCAAAAATGTCTAACCTGACCTTGTAGTCTGTCTCTTCCACAACGCTTTCGTAAGGGAGGCCGAGCCATGGTGCGAGGGAAAATCGTCATAAGGAGTGATAATTTGCTTATTGGCAAATTATCCATTGAACGTTATCGCCTCAGGGAGCACCAAGTATGAAAATCTCAGATGAAAGACTAGCGGAATTCAATGACCGCATGAATGACTGGATCTCCAAGCAAGGACTTGTCTTTCAGCTGACCCATGGAGGAACAGGGTTAGGGGGTAATCCCCCCATCGTTGGCTCCATTATTCGCACTATCCTATCCATTGTTCTTCTCCTACTCCTCGCCGCTTTGGGATATAGCGGCTTCTTGTTCTGGAAAGCCTCAGGCAAAGAACTACCCAAGCAATTGCGGAAAGGAATTGCCTCCGGTTTTGGTGTCGAAGAAGTCATCGCCTCTGGCTTTAAAAGGGATTTCAGCTCGGGAAAGTACAAAGAAATCATCGCAAAAGGAAACCAAGAGACCTTCTTCAACCATCTAGCAGCTCGAAAATTAGATTTTTCTATGGAGCCCCTTGATGGACTTTTCGGAACTTGGGAAACCCAAGCCATCAACATCGAAGAAGCTCAAATCGCCCTCAAGGCTGGAGCTCCCGACTCCGAACAAGCCTCCAAATCCTGGCAATCAATCTTTCATCAACGCCCCGATTTTTCATTCCAAACACTCACAGTCAAAAAAGCATCCTTAAGCTGGGGTTACACCTCTTCCGCAACTTGGGGATCCATTGTTGACTCCCAACTAACTGCCAGTCGCACCTCCGAAGGATGGAATCTTATCTTTAAAGGCGGAAAATTTTCACAAGGAATTTTCAGAGATTTTAAAATCGTAAAACTCGAGGTCGAACTCGACCCAGAAAAAGGATTATCAATTCCCGAGGCCGAAATGAAGGCCGATGAAGGAACCTTTACCTGGAGTGGAAAAATGCTCACCGGAGGAGCCAGCCCCACTTTTGAAGCTCAAGGCCAACTCACTCGCATTCCACTCGCAAAATTTTTACCTCCAGCCCTCTTAAAAGTAGTTAACGGCAATATCGACGCCACCTTCACTGCCACAGGCTCAACTAACAACGAAGATGGAATTTGTTTCACTCTACATGGCAAACCCGAAAGTGAAAACGGCATCTTTTTAACCAAAGAGCTCAACTTACTAAGAATGCTGAGCCATTTAGATGCTAAACGCTCTTACCGAAAAATCCCATATAATCTCGGTTCCTTCATACTCGAAACGAAAGGAAACACCCTCGATTTTAAAGACCTTAGCCTCACTTCACAGGACATAGAATCTAAATTCATCCTATCAAAAATCAAAGGAAACTTCCGAGCGCGGGCCTCCACGAAAGAAGATCTTCAAGAAGAAACCCTCGCCTTACAAATAGCCTCCAATAACGCCTCTGAAACAATTGGTTCCTCGCCACTTCAAGAACAGAAATCAGCAAAAGACTTTGAAAAAGAAATCCTGAATGTTTTTGAAAAACTTCAATTCAAAAACCCCCACATGGAAATCAGTTACTTCGAGAAAACCAGCAGCGCAGAAAAATCCGGAACTCCTCATAACATCAAGAATCGGGAAGAAAAAAAACAAATCATTGGACGCACTCATCTTAGCTTAACTCCACGTCGTCTAGCTCGCAGCCCTTTTCTCCTCGAAGGAGAAGTTCAGCTCGCCATTCCCCACGTCGCCTTCAAAGAAATCCCCTCGCTCCCTAATCTCTCACCCATCGAACCAGGTTCCCATCTTCAATGGGTTCAAATCCCTCTCAACAGCCTCGTCCTCCGTTCCACTGACCAACTCACTATCAAATGGGAAGAAGCAATGGAAGAGCTAGGAAACGACAACTAAACCTCTCCCCGACGAGCCTAACTAAACTGTTCTCTTGCTCACAACCTAACAAGGCAAGAAACAAAAACTCGATATAAACAGAACTTAAAATGTCTAAACGAGTCGTAAAACACGACCCATTACGACACACCCAATCTTCCAACGACTTCCCGTGTCGCTTGACTCTTATTTAAAGTATAAAAGTGAATCCCAGGAATTCCTTCCGCAAGAATTTCTTGGCACTGAGCAGTCGCAAAATCAATTCCTAGCTCCGTAACATCATCCTCGGAATGCGCTTGAAGCAAAGTTTGTAACTTAGCAGGAAAACGTGCCCCAGCAGCTAAATCCGCCATACGAATCATCCCCTTTCGTGAAGTG
Organism: uncultured Roseibacillus sp.; assembly: GCA_964618865.1. Classification (GTDB taxonomy): domain Bacteria; phylum Verrucomicrobiota; class Verrucomicrobiia; order Verrucomicrobiales; family Akkermansiaceae; genus Roseibacillus. Next base: position 5,814 of record CAZUEC010000001.1, read on the forward strand.
ACAGGCATCACTCCCGCGATAATTGGCACCTCAATACCTGCTAAAGAACAACGATCTCGAAAGTCGAATAAATCATGATTATCAAAAAACAACTGCGTACAAATGTAATCTGCACCCTCATCTATTTTTGCCTTAAAATAATCCATCTCCTTCAAACGATTTGGCGTCTCAGGATGCCCTTCAGGAAAGCCCGCAACACCAATTCCAAAATCCGAACTTGAAGAACCACGATTAAACTCAGCAATAAAACGCACCAAATCTGCCGCAAAAGGAAAATCATCGTTCTCTCTCCGATAATCAGGCTGATCTCGAGGAGGATCTCCTCTTAGAGCAAGAATATTCCCAACTCCCACCTCTGCATAGCGAGAGAGAATTTCACGAATTTCATCCTGAGTATGAAGCACACATGTCAGATGAGGAACTGCAGGAATCTCCGTCTCTTGAAGAATTCGCACCACAAGCTCATGAGTGAGATCGCGAGTCGTCCCCCCCGCTCCATATGTGACACTCACAAAAGAAGGATTCATCGTCGCCAAATCACGAACAACCTCAAAAAGAGTTTCCGCACCGGCTGAAGTCTTAGGAGGAAAAAATTCAAACGAAATAGACGGCTCATTCACCTTCAGTAGCTCACTAATATGCACCTAACGAGCATCTCCGAAAACACCCAAAAAAACAACTGAGAATAAAAACTGCAACTTTTCTCATCTCATGGCGTTAAATTTCTGAATGAAACGCTGTTTGGTACACTTTTCACTGCTCCTCCTGCCTGTCGGAAGCGCTTTCAGTGACCCCCTCAAAGACGAATCCAGAAACCGTCCTCATAGAGATCGAGGCTCCGATTTCACCGCCCGCTTTTTTGAAAGGCTAGACACCGACAAAGACGGCTTCGTCAACCAAGCCGAATTCGCAGTCAATCCACGACTCAAGCTCGCTACTGAGGAGCAACGCGAGAAACTCTTTCGCCGCCTCGACAAAAATGGAGACGGCCTCATCAAACGAAAAGAACTAAAACCTCCCAAAGGAAAAGACCGCGGAAGACCCGAGTGGCTTAAAAACGGCCCGGTCAACTTCGCAACATTCTCTCAACTTCCTCGCATTCAACGCCTCGACGAAGAACAGCAACGAAGACTTTTTAACCGTTTGGATCGCAATAGCGACGGAATCTTAGACAAAAAAGATGCTCCTAAACACCTCAAAGAAAACAGAGCAGGAAGCCCAAAAATGTTTGAAAAAATGGATACCGACAACAACGGCACAATATCCTTTTTAGAATTCCAGCAAGCCTCTTTTCACCGCCAACTCTCCGAAGATGAAGTCGAAGACCGCTTTGAAAATCTTGACACAGATGGCAACGCTCTTCTCAGCCCTGAAGAACACGCGAAAGAACCTAAGAAAAAAATCCGCAAACCTCGCTAGGTTAACGAACAATTCCTGCATAATAGTAGCAGTGACCCTTATCAGGGTTAATCAGGAACACCCACACCGTTCTCTCGATGGCACAATTCACTAAATGATAGCCCTCTTCGACAAGATCTCGGTATCTCTCTAGTTCTTCAAGCTGAGCACCCCCTTCATTTCTCCGACCAAGCTCAAGAATAAATGCCTCGCCCTCCTCTTTTTGAAACGAAAACGAGCCCTCAGAAGTATTCGTATCAAGATGATTTCTCACCAAAAGATCACTCGCACTCTCAGGGATAAAAGCCGGCAGCCAACCTCTCTCAAAAAGCTCGTCTCTCACCGCCTCTTGCTTCGATGAGTATTCTCTTTCTACGACATCTAGATCCCCTGCCCAGCGAACAAAAACGAAAACCCAAACTAAAAAACCGATGGCGAATAAACCGCCACCAGTTTTACAAACTCGTTTCATCATTCCACTCCCTATCGCTTGAACTGGTCAAGCTGAGCACTAGCTCCAATCTCACACTGTGCTTTTCCACTGGCAGCCAAGTGAACCAAGCAATGATAGACCGCTTCCGCATCACCACCCGTCTTAGCAGCCACTTCTTCCGCAGTGATCGCCTCATCTTCTAGCGCCGCACTCACCTCTTTAAGAAGATCTAAAAAGACCCCCGCCGCCTTCTTACCGGCCTCCACTCCCGGCTGGTGATAAGCATTGATATTGACCAATGAGGCATAGAAGCTCACCGCTCGCTCGAAGAGCGCAATCAACTGACCCACCGTATTAGGAGTAACTTCAGGAACTGAAATCGTAATCGACCGACGACTATTTTCATAAAGAGCCGTTCGAGTCCCTCTTAAAAAACCTTGTAGAAAATCCCCCGAAGTCACCCCCTCCTCAACCTCGATCGAAGCTCCTTCTCGCGGTCTCCGAACTTCGATAAAAGTCGCGAAAAAGTTATGCACTCCATCTCGTAACTGTTGCACATAAGCATGTTGATCAGTTGAACCTTTATTCCCATACACTGCCAAACCTTGGTGAACCACTTCTCCGTTCAAATCCAATTCTTTACCAAGCGACTCCATAACAAGTTGCTGGAGGTATTTTGACATCAACATAAGTGAATCCTTATAAGGAAGAACGACCATATCCTTCTCCCCTTTTCCATTCCCTTCGTGATACCAAGCCAAAGCCAATTCCATCGCAGCATTATCACTCTCCTTTCTCGTCAAGGAATCCATGACCGCTGCACCTGCAAGCAGTTCATCAATATCAATCCCCTGCAAAGCCATTGGCACAAGTCCCACTGTAGACATCACTGAAGTCCGACCCCCAACCCAGTCTTCCATCGGAAAAATAGTCACAAAACCTTCTTCTTTCGCAAAATTAAAAAGCCGAGATCCTTCTCCAGTGATCGCAACCGCATGAGAAGCAAAGGATAAACCCTGATCTTCGTACGCAGCCTTCGCTTCTAACATTCCATTCCGAGTCTCTGGAGTTCCACCCGATTTAGAAATCACTAACGCCAACGTCCGATCCAAGCCTGTCCCAATTTTTTCTAAAGTCCGATCCATTCCCGCAGGATCGGTATTGTCAAAAAAGTAAGTCTCCACCGGAGAAGCAGAACCTAACGCCTCCTCGATAAACTGAGGCCCCAGAGCAGAACCACCGATCCCAATGATCAACAAATTCTGAAAGTGAGAACCTCCCGGAGCCTTAATTTCTCCAGAATGAACCTTTTCCGCAAAACTCTTCAACTCAGCCAAAGGTTCCGTAATTTCACGACGGATCTGATCATTTGGAGCAAGCTCAGGATTGCGCAGCCAATAGTGACCGACCATTCGCCCCTCGTCAGGATTCGCAATTTCTCCCGCTTCCAACGCCTTGATATCAGCATAGGCTTTACTCACCTTCGGAGCCATTTCCGCTCGGAATTGTGAAGAAAGATCCATCATCGAAAGGTCCAAACTGAACCCGATTTCTGGATAACGAAGAAGACCTTGAGAATAAGTTTCGAAAGACATGAGTTTAATATTTTAAGAGAGAATAGATAGGAGTTGTCCCTAATTTTTCACGACCGTTCAACGCTTCCAATTCGATTAAAAAAGAAACCGCTACGATTTCAGCCTCGAGAGCAGTCAGAAGCTTAATTGCCGCCGCTGCTGTTCCTCCAGTAGCCAAAAGATCGTCCACTAAAAGAACTTTCTCACCCGGTTTCACCGCATCCTCGTGAATTTCCACCACACTTTCACCATACTCAAGGGTATAAGCCATCTGCCGAGTGGTCCAAGGCAACTTGCCCGCTTTACGCACAGGAACAAAACCCGCATCCAAATTTTGAGCCACCCCAGCCGCAAAGATAAATCCCCGTGCATCGATCCCAACAACTTTATCAATTCTTTGCTCACCAGCAGTTTCCGCCAGCAAAGTCATACAACCTTGAAACAATTCAGGATCTCCCAAAACCGGAGTGATATCCTTAAAAAGAATTCCCGGTTTTGGAAAATCTGGCACATCGCGGACTGCAGAAGCAATTTGTTCAAGTTTAGTCACGGCGGAAAGAGAACATAACACCCAGGATTTTGGCACTCAAAAACGACTGAGAATGCACTCCCAGCCTTTAATCTCCCCAGAAAAGGTCAGAGTTGCCCGAAACTTCTCAAGACCATAGAACCATCACCATGTCTATTCCCCTCCCACCCGAAATCACTGCTACTCAGCTTAGCGCGAACTATCCGGCCCTTCAAATCGAGACCCCCCTCTGCTCCGCAACACTCGCCCTCCATGGAGCTCATCTCACTCACTGGCAACCCTCACACACCAACCACCCCGTTCTTTACACCTCTCCCACCGCCGTTTACCACGAAGGAAAAGCCGTTCGAGGAGGAATACCCATTTGCTGGCCCTGGTTCAACGCCCATCCCACCCAACCCAAGGAACACCCCTCACATGGAGTCGCTCGAAACAGATTCTGGGAGCTCGAATCCGCAAACATCTCAAACAGCCTCGTCGAAATCATCCTCTCCCTCACACCCTCAGTCGAGATCACCCCTCACGTTTCTTTCCCCTTCTCCTTAAAAGCCAAATTTCTCCTCGGAAAAACCTGCAATCTCATCCTAGAAACAACCAATCTCAGCCCCGAAAATCAAGCCATCGGCGGAGCTCTCCACACCTATCTCGCAGTCTCTAATAGCTCCGAGGCTAAAATCCTCGGCCTCCAAAATACCCCCTATCTAGACACAACCACCCAACCAGAAAAAACAAATATCCAGAAACAAAATTCCTTGCAAATCAGTGAAGAAACCGACCGAATCTACTTCGGAACCCAAACCCCCCTCTCTCTCCACGACCCCAACTGGCAACGCTCCATTTCCGTTACCAAAGCAAACTCCCTCTCCACCGTCGTCTGGAATCCATGGCTCGAAAAAGCCACAGCCCTCCAAGATCTTCCCGATCAAGCTTACCGTGACTTTATTTGCATCGAGGCATCCAATGCCCGTCAAGACACCCGAATCCTGCCCCCCTCTGCCGTCCACCGCCTCAGCACCACTCTCGAAGTCACCCCCTCATAAAGAACTAAACTATTCGCCAATATTGCCTCCTTCCTTCCTCTATGCTATTCTCCGTGACCAAAAATCACCTCTCCCCTTCGATTAACTTCTATGACTGAACGCTGGCTTCTCGCTCTCGCAACCGCCTTTGCAGCCTTTGCCGCCTTTAATGCGTGGCGTTCTGTTACTACCGGCCACCGAAGCCAGATGACCCTACCCCTCCTCGTCATCACCTTCATCATCCAGCTCATGGCCCTCGGTCTCCGTGGCGAAATGCGTGGCGCCTGCCCATTATCAGATGTTGGGGAAATTCTCACCTTTCTTTCTTGGTCTCTTGTTTTGTTCTACCTCGTTGTTGGCCCAACTTACCGGCTCTCTCTCCTTGGCCTCTTTACCGCCCCCGTCGTCATCATTCTTCAACTCATCGCCCTCATTCCTGGGATGATGTCCCTACAACCAATACATGTGGGAGAAACCGAATCATGGCGCGAGACACATGCGGCACTTTCAGTCCTTTCCTTCGGCTCACTCACCCTCGCTGCCATTTCCGGTAGTATGTTTTTAATTCTAGATCGACTTCTCAAACAGAAAAAATTTACGAGTGGACTCTTCAAAAACCTCCCCTCTGTTCACAACCTGATTGATTCTACTAAACGACTCCTCTTCGTCGGACTTGTTATTCTAACAATCGGAATCATAGCTGGCTTTCTCAGCCCCAACTTCAATGTCAATAGCCACCTCATCGTCGCCTCTATTGTTTGGATAGCTTATCTCATCCTCGTCGCCATCACTTCTTTTCGTGGCCTCCCCCCTCACAAACTCGCCTTCTCCTCAGTCATCCTCTTCGCAATTTCACTCCTCGCTTTTGGGCTCATTTAATCAGTTTTTATGAAGCTCCTCTGCCTTGGCCTCAATCATGAAACCGCGCCCGTTGAGCTGCGCGAGAAGGTCTCGATCGCCAACACTCGACTCGGAGAAGAATCCAGTGCTCTCGTCAATTGCGAATCCATCGCAGAAGGAGTGGTCATCTCCACCTGCAATCGTACCGAGTTCTATCTCGCCTCTGACTCCCTCGAAGAAGCAGCCACCGCACTTGCGAACCATCTCCAAAACCGCTTTGGAATCGCAACCGACCAGCACTTTTACCAAAAACAAGCCCGCGAAGCCGCCGTCCACCTTTGCCGAGTCGTCAGCGGCCTCAACTCCATGGTTCTTGGAGAAACCGAAATCTTTGGCCAAGTCAAGCAAGGCTACGCCGCCGCCCTCGAAGCAGGAGTCACTGGCGGAGTTCTCAACCGTCTGTTCCAACGTGCCTTTTCAGTCGGAAAAAAAGTCCGCAACTCCACCGGTATCCAAGAAGGCCAAACTTCCGTCGGTAGCGTCGCCGTCGACCTCGCGGAAAAAATCTTCGGCCATCTCAAGAACTCACAAGTCATGGTCATCGGAGCAGGCGAAATGTCTCGTACCACCGCCCAATCTCTTCTTTCCCGTGGCGCTCGTAGCATGTTCGTCACAAATCGCTCTTACGACAAAGCAGTTGAACTAGCCAAAGACATGGGTGGCTCCGCTATTCGCTTCGACGACTGGGAAGAATCGCTCCAAAAGGTCGACATCATCATCTCCTCCACCGGAGCTCCTCATCACGTCATCCAGCCCGAACACATCGAAAAAGTTCGTCGCAAACGGAAATTCCGCCCCCTTCTCATGGTCGATATCGCAGTCCCTCGAGACATTGACCCCCAAGTCGGAGATATTGATGAAGTCTATCTCTACGACGTAGATGGCTTACAAGTCCTCGCCGCTGAAGCCAAACAGCGCCGCAAAGACCAAATTAAACTCTGCGAAACAATCATCGAGGAAGAGCTCGCCAAATCACAACTCCCCGGCCTCTAAATCTCTCGACTCAGGTCGCAGGAGCAATCTTCTGAAGAACCAGAGCGCTCAAAAAAGCGAGCAAAGGAAATAGCGCAACCATCGCCCCCCCGTAAATTTTTCCCTGAAAGAACAAAGCCCCAAAACCTTCAGGTATACCCCAAACTCCTCCCACACAAATAAGAGGAAACACGAGCATAAAATCTAACAAAGGAAGCGCCGCCAGCAAAAGAGAAACTCCTTTTGGCAGAGACTTCGTAATGAGCTTCGTAGCAAGATAAACCACCAAGAGAAAAGGAAGAGCAGCCAGCACAAATACCAGCTGAAACTCCGAGGCAACGAAAAGCAAATGAGTCAAAGCTGGAGAAAAGAGAAACAAACAGGCAAGAGTTCGATTAATAGCAGGAAGGTTCCCCTTTGCCTCAAATCTAGCCAGAAGGGATAGCCCCATAATGTAAGAAACCAAACCCAAAGCGGGGAGTACCAACACCAAACCAAACTCACGAAACACATCGATATTTTGGGGCCAACCTCCTTCAAATTCAGAAAACAAACCTCCTTCCGGACCGACCGAAGAACCCCCTAAGAAATACAAAGCACCACGGCAGAGCCCCATTGCCATCACCCCCCATGAGGTCGCCTTATGAATTGCCGAATACACCAAAATAAAAATAACAATCAACACCGCCACCCCAAAACTCAAACTTCCCAAACCAGAAGCAAACACCAACCCCAACACGAGGAAAATCAACGCACTGAAAAGAAGAGCAGTCGCAGGCAGTCTCCCCGAAGGCACCGCTCGACTCGGCTTATTCTCTCGATCCCAATCGCGGTCCCACCAGTCATTCAAAAAACATCCACCAAGATAAAGAAAACAACCAACAAGACAGCCCAATGCAGTAACAGCCAATACAGTAAAATCCCATTTAGAAGAACTCCAGATAAATCCACCTAACAACACCCCAGTCACCACATTACTCACCACCGAAGGTAAATTTGCAACCCTTCCCGCAGCGAGCCAATCAATGAATGATTCCTTATTCATAAACTCGCCTCAAGAACCCATTGAAACTCCTTCACAATTTGACTCGTCAAATCAGTTTGTAACCCCTCTGGAAGAACTCCCCAAGTATAAGTTTCGATTTCAAAATGATGGCAAAAATCAGGAAACTCCTCTCGATAACGGAGCATCTCTTCCACATGTCTTTGCGTAGTTCCCAAAGGAAGCGCCGCCTCCGCATATAACGGAACATGGAAGTGACAACGCGCCTCATCCTGCTCTCCTAACATGAGACCACCCGAATCAATCGTTTCAAAAAATTCCGGTAAATCCCGAAAGCGCCGTAAACCGCCTTCCCCCTTCACAATCACTTGATGAAGATAAGTTGGCTCTTCAAATCGTCGCAACGATCTTAAACTATCCTTCTCGTTAGGATCAAAAGACAAGGCAGAAGAAAGATGCACCTTCGAAAGACGAATCCCTGCTGCCCGAAAAGCCTCCAAAGACGAACGACAGTCATCAAACTCTATCGCAAAGTGACAACAATCATAATTGAGCCCGACGTGCTTCCGCACCAACTCTGGATTTTTCACCTTCTTCATAAAGCCCGCAAAGAAGCCCAGCGTCTCTTCAGTATTCTCAAAATGCCCCAACGGCTCAGGCTCTAAACCTAAATGAAGATCTTTCCCCGTCTCCTCCGAGATCTGCGCAATGAATTCCGCGCAGATTTCTAGATTGCTAAAAATCTCCTCCTCGTCAGCACCAAATTCTTTAAATGAACCAGGCAACGTTGAAACCGATCCACCACATTCCAAAGGAGCTAAACGAGCGACAATCTCAAATAATCGTTTCGTATACTGCAACCGTTTCTCAGTGGTCCAATCAGGTTGATAGACTTTCTCCTTCACCCGAGTGCCATGAAAATCACCATAAGGAAACCCATTAATGGTAAAAACATAAGTGTTCGACTCCCGGAGCCAATCCTCAAACACTCTCAGCTGCTCTCCCTCCAATAACTCTTCCGCCGCTTGAGCTGAAAGCCGTAACCCAATCGCGAAAGCTCCGTCACAACTCCCCTCTCGAACCAATCGCTCTCGAACAGCGATCACATCCTCTTTCAAGACCGTAAAAGTCGCCTCCCAAGATTCGGCAGGATGCACATTCGTGCAATAAGCAAGATGATGATAAGGCAGCCAATTCATTCGGAAAAAACTTCACCTTTTGCCAAGGATAATAGCAAGCTAGCGTTCAAAAAATATTACCACCCTTAAACACTTTTCACCCAACCTCTTGATGCTCTATTCATCGCGTAAGCTCTCGCACCAAGCAAGACCTGCCACGTATTCAGGCTCCTCTGGATTGGCCGCGCGTAGAAACTTCCATGACTCAATTGCTTCATCAAGCAACTCATTTCGCATCTTCTCATTCTTCCGTGATTCATAGCCTTGCGCTAAATCACCGGAAAGATAACCCACTACTCGATGAATTTGAATCGCACTCGGCCTTACCCCCTTCTGGGAAAGAAGCTCCCTCATCATCGCAAGCGCTTCTTGGCCCAACTTTAACTCTTTCTCTGGCTTCCCTAACTGACCCACCGTCCCTGCTAACTGCCACTTCAAAACTCCTTGGCGATACTCCCGCCAACGTTCGTCACTAGCCTCGGCAAAAGACTGCTCCAAAAGTCCCAATCCCTTCTCAAGCTCTTCTTGCGCCTTCTCCACCTTTCCTTCCTCACGATAACAACCCCCAATCACCGCATGATGAACCGCAAGCGCCATTTTCACCCGCGGTTCTGTTTCACTCGCTCCAAGGCTCAATGATTTTTCGGCAAGCAAACGCGCTTCAGATAGCTGCCCTTGCGAATACTTATTCTCCGCAAGCCCTTCCGCCGCGATCACGTAGTATCCCTTCAACTTCTTGCGAAGACTTTCCTCCAAACCATCCAAAGCCAATTCCGCATCGAGCCCCTTCACCATCGCCGCTCGGAACTCAGCTGCTAACTTCTCGCGACCAACACCCTCTGCCACATCAGCAGCTTCACGTTGCAGTCGAGTGCGCCAAACCGAAACCGTCCCCAGATCAACAGTGGGTAATTGACTCATCTTTTCTCCCACCTCTGCCAAAAGCCTAAGAGCTCTATCCCCTTGCCCAGCTAATTCAAAATTCCGAACCTCCACCAAATCTAAAACCGACTGTAACCAAGGTTCCTCTTCCCCTTTAACCCTCTTAACAAGCGTTCGAGCCAAAGCCAAATCTTCTCGAGAGACTTCGTTTTTAGTAGACTCTTTAAGAAGCAAAAGCGTCAAACCACGACTGCCAAGTCGACTCACCTCATCTGACACTAAATCACGCGCCATCTCGGGCTGATTTCGCAGCAAAGCCAAGAGCGCACGCTCTTCCTGCCACCCTTCTACCCAATCTTCCTTACTTCTATTCTGCCCACTAATTAACTCTTGGTACTCTTGATCTAATAACTCAAGACGCCCCTTTCTACCCACAAGAACAGGCAACTCATCCCCCCCTTCCGCAAAAGCCCATTCCAACAACATCTTCCGGCTTTCGCTCAACTGCACAATGTTCTTTTCAGCTTCTTCAAGCTCAACCTTCAGAGCCGCATCAGCAGCTTGCGCTCTATCCCGCTCCTCTTCAGCAACCTCTTTACTTTTCTCAGCAAAACTAGTCCGACTTTGTGCATCCTCAACTTCACGCGCTAGCAGATGCTCCCTCGTAAACCAACCAACTCCAGAAATTGTCCCAAGAGTAAGACTCGCAGCCACCCCCCAAGAAAGCCCTCGCTTCCATCTTCGCCCATGACGTAATTTACGAGCCACCACCTCCATCTCAACCGCATGACGACTCAAAAGCGTCTCACGCTCCCAAACCTCACAAAGCTCCACCATATCCCGAAACCGCTCTTCAGGATCAAGACTCAAGCAACGTTCAATGATTTTTTTAAGTGCTTCATCATGTTTTCCCTCCCACGGACGCACCTCATCATTCGCTAGCCCTTCGGATACCTCCTCCAAATTTGCCTCAATCCCTTCCTGGTGAAGGACTCCAGCATCAGGAGCAACATCGCCAAACACCTCCTGGCAACGAGGGAATACCCCTTCCAGCAATCGATAGGCTAAAACCCCAAAAGCAAAAACATCCCAACGATAACCAGCCTCGCGATACAAACCCGTTGGATCTTTCAATTGCTCCGGTGCCATGTAGAGCACCGCATCACTAAATTCTATCGCGTCAATCCCCGGCATCCAACCCAAGCCATAATCACCAACCAAAATCCGACCTTCCTCACTAATAAAAACATTTCCCGGCTTCAGATTACCATGCACAACCTGGCACCGGTGAAGACTAGCCAGCGCTTTTGCTAAACACTTCACCACCGCTTCCGATTCTGCCGTAGCCATGTAATCAGACAACCGAGCCTGCAAATTCCGTGGAAAAATCCGACCTTCCACAAAGTCCCCAATCAACGGAGTCACCTCCATCGCAGGCTTCAAGTCAAGAGCTTGCAACCAAATCGGAATCGGTCCGTGCCCCTCAAGGGTCGTGCCATGAAGCCTACGACCCACTTCTCGAACCAAATCAAGATTCACCGCCAAAGCATTCAACGTCCGAACCGCAACCAGATTCCCTACCGGATCTTCGGCCACCCAAACTTTTCCGCAGGCGCCCTCCCCAATAAATTCTCCGATTTGATATCCTGGTAAGATTGGCTTCATTTGCAGCAGCAATTGCGACGTGAAAGAGTTTCCCAGACCTTGTCGTAATCTTCATGAACGGTCAATCTTCCAAAACTTCATCGTGCTCTGATTGTCATGAATAAAAAAACCTGTCTCGGCAACGCTCTCACTCGGACTTCAACTCGTCGAGATTTCCTACACGTAGGAGCCCTTAGCTCACTTGGGCTCACCCTTCCTGCATTCTTCCGACAACAAGCCTCAGCAGCCCAAAAACACTACGATCTCCATTCTCCGGTCGCCCATTCCGTAATCAATATCTTCCTCCCAGGAGGAATGGCTCACCAAGAGTCATTCGACCCAAAACCAAACGCTCCATCCGAATATCGTGGCCCCTTTCGCTCAATCGAAACCGCTCTTCCCGGCGTTCGATTTGGCGAAAAACTTCCCCACCTAGCCAAACTCGCAGATCAATTTACCGTCATTCGCTCCATGTCACACGGCGAAGCAGCCCATGAACGCGGAACTCATAACATGTTCACTGGCTACAAACCCTCGCCCGCAGTACAGTATCCCTCAGTCGGATCCGTCATCTCACACCAACTAGGACCTCGCGAAAACCTCCCTCCCTACGTCTGCATCCCACAGGTTCCCAACGAATTTGCTCATTCCGGCTACCTCTCCTCTGCTCATGGACCTTTTGCGATTGGCTCTGACCCCTCACAAAAAGATTTTAAAGTACGTGATCTCAATCTCCCTGAAGGAGTCAGCAAAGAACGTTTCGAGCGCCGTCGCTCTTTACTCAATCAAGTCGATGCTCACTTCCGAGATCTCGAAAACTCCGACCAAATTGCTTCTGTCGACGCCTTCTATGATCATGCCTACAAACTGATCTCTTCCCAAAAAGCACGAGAAGCCTTCGACATTAAACAAGAAAGCCAAAAAACTCGCGACTTCTACGGCAACCACGCCCCCGGTCAACGCATGTTACTCGCACGTCGTCTCATCGAAGCTGGCGTAAGATTTGTTTCGCTCACTGCCGGAGGATGGGATCACCACCAAAACATCAAAGACTCGATCAACAAAAACATGCCTCCAGTCGATCAAGGAGTCGCAGCCCTCCTCTCCGATCTCGGCAATAAAGGCCTTCTCGATAACACCCTCGTCATGCTAACTACCGAATTTGGACGTACCCCAAAGGTCAACAAAACTGCAGGCCGAGACCACTGGCCTCGAGTCTTTTCCGTCATGCTCGCCGGCGGCGGAGTCAAAAAAGGCCTCATTTACGGATCCTCCGATGCTCTCGCCGGAGAACCCGAAGAAAACAAAGTGGGTTCCGCCGACCTCATGACCACCGTGTATCATCAACTCGGAATTCCCGCCGACAAGGAACTCATGGCTCCAGGCGATCGCCCCATAGAAATCGTCGATGGCGGACAAATCATCGACGACATCCTAGAGCACAAAGCTTAATCACCAACAGTCATTGTGATGCGCTCCCTTTCTTCAGTCACTCCGATTTTTCTTCTCTCCATCCTCTTCCACCTCACGACGCAGGCCTTCGATCCCATCGTAAAAACCATTCTCCCTCGAGCAGGTCAAACAGGGACCAAGATTCCCTTCAAAATCTACGGCCAACGCCTCAACAAAGCCGAAGAAATCATCCTCTATCGACCAGGCATCACCATCTCCACACTCGAAAACATTGACAATACACTCGTCAAAGGAACGCTCCACATCGCTGCCGACGCTCCACTAGGAGAACATCCCCTACGTCTCCGCACCACCGAAGGAGTCTCTTACCTTCGCACCTTCTGGGTAACCTCCTTACCCATCACTCACGAAAACAAACTCCTCAATCGAAGGGGAACATTAAAACGCGAAAACAACGACACCTTCGAAAAACCTCAACACACCTCACTCAACACCACCATCCTCGGAACCGTCCACAAAAAAGACATTGATTACTATTCTTTTAGTGGAAAAAAAGGACAACTCATCACCGCCGAAGTGTTCGGCATGAGACTCGGTCGCGTCTACTTCGACCCCTACCTCTCCATTCTAGATTCCAAACAACGAGAAATCGCTGCTTGTGACGACTCAATCACCACCAAACGAGACCCTTTTATTTCTCTCACCCTTCCTACCGATGACAACTACACCATTCTCATTCGGGAATCCACTTATCGAGGAAACCCAGAATCTAACTACCTCCTTCATCTTTCAGAATCCCCTCGACCCACTTCCGTCCACCCTCCCGTCGGAAAATTAAAGGAAGAACTCACCCTCACCTTCAAAGGCCCCTCTCAAGAATTTAAACAAACCGTCACCTTACCTGCGAAATCCGGTCCCACATCCGTATTTGCAAAAAAACAAAACCAAATAGCACCCTCTCCCAATACACTCTTTGTCACCCAAAACCCCATCTTTCCTGAACAAGAACCCAACAACACCATGCCTACAGGCAAACACAAAAGCCTCTCACTCCCCTTCACCTGCCACGGCATCATACAAGAACCCGAAGACCGTGACTGGTTTCGCTTCACAGCCAAAAAAGACCAAGAAATCCGCATTCAAGTCCATGCACGCAGCCTTCGTTCACCTCTCGACTCCACCATTCAAATTCGCCAAGAAAAAAACAAGAAAGTCCTCCAAACAAACGACGACAAAAACAACCGAATTCCCGACTCTAAAATCGATTTCAAAGCCCCCGCAGACGGAGACTACTTTCTTTTCATTTCCGACCAACTCAAACGTGGAGGCCCCGATTTCACCTATCTCATCGAAGCTTCCCCTCGTTCTTCAGAAATCAAAGCCACCCTCCCCTACGCGAAAAACAACGACAGCCAAAAAAACCGCGCCATCGTCATTCCTCGAGGAAATCACCTGGCCATCGTTCCGAACGTAACCCGACAATACACCAACTGTGACGTCATCCTTCAACACGACAAACTCCCCCCCGGCGTTTCCCTTCAATCTCAACCAGCTTCTCGGAACCCTGCCAACTTCCCCATTCTCTTCTCCGCTTCAAAAGACGCCCCCTTAAGCAGCACCCTCACTCGTTTCACCATCAAAGATCCCAAATCACAATTACAAGGACCCTTCGAAGAAAACATTCATCATATCGAAATCAATAACGCCGGCTCCTTTTGCACCACTCGCAACGAACGCTTAACTGTCGCCGTCATCGACGAAGCCCCCTTCCAACTCACCATGATCGCCCCTCCCGTTCCACTCGTCCGCAACGGCACCATGACCCTCAAAGTGAAAGCCACGCGCAAAGATGGCTTCACCGCACCAATCAAAGTCAAAATCCCTTGGCTCCCCGCCGGAATCGGGTCCCTCCCCGAAGTCACCATTCCCGAAGGAGCCACTGAAGCCCTTTTTCCCATCAACGCCAATGAACAAACTCCCCTGCGCACCTCCCAACTCTGCGTGACCGGAGAAGCCGATACCGGCAATGGCAATGTTCGGCTTTCTTCTCCGTTTGTTTCTCTTCAAGTCATCGAACCCTACCTAAACGGCAGCATCGATTTAGCCACCACCACTCAAGGCCAATCCCTCACCCTCCACTGCGAACTTGAAAATCTCAAACCCTTCTCTGGTGAAGCCGAACTCACCCTACACGGACTCCCCCACAAAGTCACCGCCTCCCCCATAAAATTCACCGCCAACGACCAGACCCTGCAAATCCCACTTTCCGTCCCTGCAGATGCTCGTCCTGGGAAAAATAAAAACATCTTCGCTCAAGTCAAAATCAAAGAAGGCAAGCATTTCATCCTCCATCAAATCGCCCAAAGTACCACCCTCATCATCACCCCAATCAAAAAATAAGCCCCGCGAGCACTCAGAACGTAAAATTTAGAAAAAAGACCACGATTCCCCCTTTCTAATCACGGCTAGAGAGTGCACCTTTCGCGCATAATGAAACTTTTCGAACCCCTTGAACTTTCACCTAGCCTCACCTTGCCCAACCGCATCGTAATGGCCCCTCTCACTCGTGACCGTGCCGGCCCCGGCGATGTCCCCACCGACCTCATGGCCGAATACTACCGTCAGCGCGCCTCTTTTGGCCTCATCATCACCGAAGCAACTCCCGTCAACCCTGCCGGACACGGCTACCCTGCCACCCCTGGCATCCACACTCCCGAACAAATCGAAGGATGGAAAAAAATCACCTCCGCCGTTCACGAAGCCGGAGGCCGCATCTTTTGTCAACTCTGGCACTGCGGACGTATCTCCCACCCTTCCTATCAGCCCAAAGGCAAATTCCCCCCCGCCCCCTCACCCATCGGAGCACGCGAAGCTCAAATCTGGAAAGCCGATTGGTCTCCTGTCAAACAAGTGGTCAAACCACGCCAACTCAACACCGATGAAATCGACTTCACCATCGAAGATTACCGCAAAGCCACCAAAGCCGCTCGCGAAGCCGGATTTGACGGCGTAGAAATCCACGGCGCCAATGGCTACCTGATTAATCAATTCCTCGCTTCGAACACAAACAAGCGCAAAGACGAATACGGTGGCTCCCTTGAAAACCGCGCCCGTTTCCTATTCGAAGTTCTCGATGCCGCCTCCACCGAATGGCCTCAACACGTAGCCCTCCGCCTCTCTCCTCCCGGAACCTTCAACGACATCGACCCTGGAGACTCCGAAAAGCTCTACACCCACATCATCGAAAAACTCAACGACCACGATCTCAGCTATCTCCACCTTGTCGAACCCCGCATGTTTGGCGACTACGATATCACCACCTACGATCTCCCCCTTTCCTCCAAAACTTGGCGCCCACTCTACAAAGGCACCCTCATTTCTTCAGGCAATCACCTCAAAGAAAGCGCCAACGTTCTCCTCAATCACGCCCAAGCCGACCTCATCGCCTTTGGGCGCCTCGCCATCTCCAACCCCGACCTCCCACACCGTCTCGCAATCGACGCCCCCCTCACCGACTACGATCGAGACACCTTCTACGGCGGCGACGAAAAAGGCTACACCGACTACCCCACCTTAGCACAAATCAAAGCCGACCCCTCACTCGCCAAGCCCTACCTCCACGAACGTCCTGAGCCTGAGCTAAAACCAGAACCCGAACAAACAGCGAGTCAGCCCACAGAGCCCACTTCCGACAAACCTCTCGAAATCAAAACCGTTCACGAAAACGAACCAGAGGCCTCCAATCCTCCTCAGAAAAAAAAGACCGCCGAAATCGAATTTGTGGAAGAAGTCTTCCCCCTCGGCGAACAAAAAAACTAAGCTAGCTTAGCAGAACCACCTTTTTCTCTGAGTAAAACCCCCTTTCCTGGCAAAACAATATCACGAAAAACCCGACCGAATACTCTCCTCCCCCAACTCCCACTAACATCGTAAAGATAAGAAAGTCACTCGACTCTTCACTTGAGCAGGACACAATCACTTTCTATGGAAGATGATTTAGTTCTCATCACCGAAGACTCATGGCTCGCACCTTACCGAAAAGCGATCATCAGCCGTCGTGACCGCTTTACCCAACACCTCGGTGTCACTCCCCTCAAACACCAAGCCATCCTTCACCGCACCAACGGCCTCCTCTTCGATGAAAAAAATCATCAGTGGACCTATCGCGAATATGCCCCTCAAGCCCACCAGCTCTCCCTCATTGGCGACTTCAACCAATGGGACCCAAACGCTCATCCCGCCAGTCGCAACGAAGAAGGAAATTGGCACCTCACCCTCTCGGCCGAAACCCTCGAACACCTCTCTCCCTACAAAGTTTGCGTCGTCGGTAACAATGGCACCCATCATCGCCTCTCACCCTTTACTCGCTACGCCACACAAAACCCCGAAACTCACGAATTCACCGGCACCGTCTGGCACCCACCCAAACCCTATCAGTGGAAAAACGAAGCGCCTCCAAAACCTTCTGCTCCGCGAATCTACGAAACCCATCTCGGCATCGCCACCGAACGAGAAGAAGTAGGAACCTACCAAGAATTTCGTACCTTCGTCCTCCCCCGCATTGCCAAACTTGGCTACAACACCGTCCAAATGATGGCCATTGCCGAACATCCCTACTACGGATCTTTTGGCTACCATGTCTCCAATTTCTACGCTCCCTCTAGTCGCTTTGGCACCCCTGATGAATTAAAAGCCCTCATCGACGAAGCACACGGACTAGGACTTACAGTCGTGATGGACCTCGTCCATTCTCATGCCGTCAAAAACTTCGCAGAAGGTCTTCGCGAATTTGATGGTCAAGAAGGCTACCTCTTTCACCGTGGACCTGCAGGAGAACACGCTCAATGGGACTCCCTCCTCTTCGACTATGGCCACCCCGCCACTCGAGCCTTTCTCCTCTCTAACCTCGCCTACTGGCTCGAGGACTTTCGCTTCGACGGCTTCCGCTTCGATGGCGTCACCTCCATGCTGTATCATCATCACGGCGACACCCCTTCGACCACTACGACAAATACTTTCATGAAGGAGTGGACAGGAGCGCACTCACCTACCTTCAACTGGCCAACACCCTCATCCGCGAAATCAACCCTCAAGCCCTCACCATCGCAGAAGATTTTTCCGGAATGCCAGGCTGCTGCAAACCCCCTCAAGACAGTGGACTCGGCTTTGATTACCGTCTCGGAATGGGCATCCCAGACCACTGGATCAAACTCCTCAAGCACACCCCCGACGAACAATGGGATCTCAAAGCCATCTGGACTCAACTCTCCAACCGCCGCTACCGTGAAAAAACAGTTGCCTACGCAGAGTCCCACGACCAAGCCCTCGTAGGAGACAAAACCCTCGCCTTCTGGCTCATGGACAAAGAAATGTACTCCATGATGAAAAACAAAGACCAAAGTCACATCATCGATCGCGGCCTCTCTTTGCATAAAATGATTCGCATGCTCACGATGACCGTAGGTGGCGAAGCTTGGCTCAACTTCATAGGCAACGAATTCGGTCACCCAGAGTGGATCGACTTTCCCCGCGAAGGCAACAATTGGTCCTACAAATACGCCCGCCGACAATGGAACCTCGCCGACAATCCAGACCTCAAATACGGTGGCTTACAAAACTTTGAACGAGCAATGCTCACATTAGTTCGTGACCACAAAGTACTCGAATCAGAACCCGCTCAACTCCTCAACATCGACCAAGACAACCTTTCTCTTCAATTCGAACGCGCAAACCTCATCTTCGCCTTCAACTTCCACCCTCACCAAAGCATTTCAAACTACGAATTCCCGACTCATACTCCCGGCACTTACCGCCACCTACTCGACACCGACCAAGCAGACTTCGCCGGTCCCGCCCGACTCACCCCCGACAGCACCCATCACGCTCTCGACGGCCGCCTTAAAGCCTACCTCCCAGCCCGCTGCGCCATTGTCCTCAAAACAATTTAGCCCCTTTTCCAGAAGGACTCCTTCTCACAAAAATCACTAACAAGAAGTAGACCTAGCAAAACCACTAACTAGACCGTTTTCCAAAAGTTCGTTCGTTTATCGCCGAGAGAGAATTTCTTGA
>CAZUEC010000002.1:0-24466 GCA_964618865.1 uncultured Roseibacillus sp.
GGGATCGCAATGACAACCGCAGTAAGCTTTTTCCAAGGGAGGATTTTTCAAAATTCGCAGAACTGGGTAAGCTCTTACCTGACGGCTATACGATGGCGCAGGCTGCAATTCGTTGGGTGCTCGATGATCCTGCTCACGATAGCATTTGCTTAGGGGCAAAAAACCTAACAGACTACGAAGGGGCGATGAAGACCTTAGAGCTTCCTGAACTTGGAGAGGAATTTTATAAGAAGTTAAGAGAAAGAGCGGGTGCGTTAATAGCCTAAGTATTGATTTTTGTGGCTTCTGCTTGAACTATTTAGGAACGTCATGAGCAACGAGGATTTCCTCGATGAGGGCGAGTCGTTTCTTTTGGGCATAATAGGCCTTACGCTCTTTGACAAAGCCAAGGTTACTCACAAACCAAAAGTCGCGCTGTAGCTTGAGATCGCCTGTTCTTCCAAAGCTTTTCACACGGTAGGCTTTGCGGACTTGACCCAAAATTTCGATTTGCTCGGTGCCAAAATATCGGAACTGGCGAGCGAACATTGGATCGCCATCAAGGTCATTAGGATTGGGGACGCTAATCGACCAAATGGAACCCGGAACATCGTCTGCGGGAATGAGTAGAATAGGCTCAGCCAAGAGGAGCCTTTCTTTACCAGCTTCCTGTCCTCCCAAAGTCATGATGCCTTGCTGGTTCACTATTCCAAACTCCAGTGACTTGACCTTATTATTTTCACGAATTTCGAAGTTATGAGCCATCTTTTCGCTTCCATCCTCTAGAGGCTTTAAGCCGAGGTAACGTCGCTCTTTCTGGTAGGTGTTAGAGCTTCCTTCATTCCCTTCGGCGAGCAGCCCTTCCAAATTTCGAGCAGAGGGGTCCAGAGTGATGGTTCCTTCGAATTTCCAGCTTTCTCCTACGACTGGATTAAAGATTAATTCTTCGAGGTTTCCTTCTTCGGATTGTTCTTTTTTCTTTTCGCAAGAAATAAGTAGAGGAAAAGCTAAGAACGATAACTTTAGGAGAAGGAGAACAGTCTTCATAATTAAGGGTATAGTCAGAAGCGAGTTAGGTCTTTCTTCCATACTTCACGAGCACATCGCCCCCTCCAGTAGCCGGGCCAGAGAGACGACGGCGAGGAGAGGTCCGAGGGAATTCCATGATCATGACTTTGCGAGAAAGTTTCCGCCATAAGCCGAAAGCCATGATTCCAAGTCCGATAAGGGCGACGGAAGAAACGGCGATTATGGCTCGTAATTTTTCTTTTCTAAACTTCTGGACAGCCTGTCTTTTGTCACGCGCTTTAACGGCGGCTTCGTAGCTTTCGTTTGCTTGAATCCGCAAAAAACCGAACGCATCTGTCAAATTAGTCACCAAGGATTTGAGGCGATTCTGAGGGGTGGTAACTAGGAGGGCAGTATTGCGAGCTCCGCGAAGATTACTCTCCACCAAGCTGGAAGGAAGCTGAGCAATGAGTGCTCCACCTACGAGGCAATCAGGTTCACTATCCCTGCCAACTTGATATATCACGGCCCAATATTCTCCTATGGACCAACTCTCCCCAGCTTGCTTAGCGAGAATATCAGCTCCTTGGGATGGCTCATCTTCGAAAAGGAGGACAAAAATCTCAAATTGCCGATGTTCACGTTCATAGCTAATTCGCTGTTCTATCCCGATGGCAAAATCTTTGTCTAAGAATTGCCCGGGGTCATAGATTCCGCCTTCAGATGGATTTTTGAGGTCTAGTTTTCCCCATGCCGAATTGCAAAGAAGAAGCGTGGTGAGAGCGAGCAAACGTGCGATGAAAAGGGGGTTCATTTTTTCACCTCCTTTTTTAAAGCCAGTGCTCGTTCAAAAAGTAAATCAAAGGAATTCTGAAGAAACAATTCGATGCCTTCGCGATATTTTTGACGGTAGAGTAAATCTCGAGAATTCTCACAAATTTTAACCCAATCGGTATCCATGATCAAAGGGTCTAGGCCATAGCCTACGGTGACCGATACGGAGCGGCTTTTGGGATCAATGAGGAAAAGAATGGCAAAGGCCTTCGCTTCTTCTCCCTCTTTCATTTGCCCAGCATTGAGAAGCCAAAACCCAAACTCTCGGAGGTTCACTTCTTTTCCCAACGGGACGATACAGTTCAAAAAGCGCACTTGAGGGAGTTGTTTCTGTAATTTCTGAACCGTCTTGAAGATGGTAGCGGTTTCAGTCTTGGTCAGCAAATTATTGGGATCGACAACTGCTTTGAGAGGTGGGGCCGGAAAGGGAAACTTCTGAATCGCAATCTCACCGGAAAAAGCACACTTGGGGCATTTGGAAACGGCTTCCTCCAAAACATACTGACAGGAAGGGCAAACCATGGCGCCTTTCGCAAACCTTTTGGCCGCGTAGACTTTCTGTTTACGATCACCCTTAGAATCCTTCACCACGAGAAATATTGCGCTAGGTCAGGCCATCGGAAAACCTTCTTTATTCACCGCTGACACGAATACGCGTCGAACGACCATGTGCATCGAGGCCTTCCACCCGAGCAAATTCTTCCACAAATTCAACTGAGCGAGCAACGGACTCCGCATCCATATGGACTACGCTTACTCGACGTTGGAATTGGTCAGCCCTGAGGCCGGAAAAGCTTTTGCCACTACCGCCAGTGGGTAAAGTGTGACTCGGGCCCGCGAGAAAGTCTCCCACAGCAACGGGAGAGAAGTTGCCCACATAAATCGCAGAGGCCGTGCGCACTTGTGGTAACCAATGCTCCTCATCCTCCACTACCAAGGAAAGGTGCTCGGGGGCGAAAGCATTTACGACCTCTACTCCATCTTGAAGAGATTCCACCACCACCGCAAAAAATCCATCTTGGAGAACTTGCTGCAAATAGCTTCCTCGGCTCAGAGTTGCCGCCTGTCGCTCAATTTCCTGTAAGACTTCATCGAGAAGAGTTCGCGATGGAGTGACCAAGCCAACGATACTATCAGGTCCGTGCTCGGCTTGTCCCAATAAATCAGCAGCAATAAAGGTTGAATTGGCACTTTGATCTGCCAAGACCATGATCTCGCTCGGGCCTGGCAGAAGGTCGATCGAAATTGCGCCAACAAGCTGTCGCTTCGCTTCCACTACAAAGTCATTGCCTGGCCCAACGATTTTTTGCACCGCTGCCACTGAATTCGTACCTAGAGCAAGAGCAGCCACTCCTTGTGCCCCTCCCACTTTGAGAACTTCGGAGACACCCGCAGCCTTAAGAGCGTAGAGAAGCTCGGAATTCACTTTGCCATCCGGGCCACACGGAGTAGCCGCCACGATTTCGGGCACCCCAGCCGCTTTGGCAAAACCAGCAGTCATCAAAGCAGTCGATACCAAAGGCGCTTTTCCACCTGGGACATAACAACCGACTCGTTCAAAAGGGACAAAACGCTCCCCTACTCGCGCCCCTTGTTCATTCAGAACAGACCAATCCTGGCGCTGACTCTTTTGGGCAAATAAAGTGATATTGCGTAAGCTTGCCGCTACGGCTTCTCGAGTTCGCTCTTCAGTAGCGGCTTCGGCTGCAGCCCATTCCTCTTCAGCGACCAGAAGGCCTTGACTCAAATCCGCTTTGTCAAACTTTTGAGTCAACTCAACAAGGGCATCATCCCCTCTCTCATCGACATCGGTAATAATACCAGCGACAATTTCCCTCACTCGATCTGAGGGAATGGCTCGGCGCGATAACGATGCAATAAATTCCCCATATTCTGGGTCAGAGTAACCTAAAATCTTCATCGATTAATAATAGGGGCTAAGCATCCAATAAACGATGGGGCCAGTGATCGCAACATAAAGCCAAATAGGATAAATTCGTCGAGAGAGGCGCTTGTGCTTTCCGAATTGATTAGTCCACGCAAAGACAAAAGTCATCAGGATAAAAGGAAAACTAACCGCTGCGAGAATGACATGAGTCACCAATATCAGGTAGTAGATTGTTTTCATGACCCCCTCTCCTCCGTAGCTGGTCTCATCTGTGGTGAGATGATAAGCAACATAGCAAAGTAAAAAAATAACGGAGAGCACAACTGCGCCACTCATCAAAGCGCGATGAATACCAATCCGCCCTTTCAAGACTGCAAGCAAGGCCGCAATCAACATCAAAGCCACGGCAGAATTAAGACCGGCATTGACAGCGGGTAAAAAACCAAAATCAACTCCCTCAGGAAGAGGCAATTTGATACGTCGCATAGCGAACACCAAACCCAAGACAATCGCGGTCAAAATCCAGACCACCCTCATCAGTTGACGACTCAAACCGTCATAAGACGGCTTTCCGAGATATCGCATCCGTTCGCTCATCGTATCTCCTACTCTGCCAAAGCTCGATCGATAGCGGAAGTGATGAGTCCCTCATAGTACTGATAAAGCTCATCACTCTCTTGACGGGCATAAAGCAGGTCCTTTTTCTCTCGCATCACGAGGCCCTTACTAAAGACCGCAACTCCCATATCATGGGCCCAACGACCTTCCCGATCGATATCCTGTTGATTAGTCCGCTCACGCACAGATAGAAACTTCATCTCTTTTTCCATATAGTCGTGTAATTTTTTACGTGGTCCCGTTAGAAACCACCAATTTGAAAGATCTGCATTGAGATTAGTAGCGTATTGCTGAAGACGCTCAATATCGTCCATCTCTGGATCTACCGAAACACAGACGACATGGAAATCGGGATCGTCCTTATACTTGTTATAAATTTTAACGAGATGATCGCCATTACGAGCCGCACAATTGGGGCATTCAGAAAAGAACTGAGCAGCAATCCAGACCTTGTTCTTTAAGTCAGATAATTTGACCGTCTCTCCTGCTTGATTTGTCGCAACCAAATCTGCTTCTAACCGCGCCATCTCCTTTTTTTCCTGACGCCCAACATCAGTCGCAATTCGATTATCAATTGATTTTTTCTCTTTGGCTTCCTGCGCCAAACGCAACCAAGTGAAAGTCCCTATTAAGGCCACTGCCAAGACCGCAGTACCAACATACATCAAGATTATCTTCGTCTTCACACTCATAAATTTTGGGTAGGGTCTCCTTCCCTCAGAAGGTAGGTGATATGCTTGAGAAACCAATTTTTACGATAGCCCTCGGCTTCACTGGGCATTTGCCGGCTTTCAGCTTCTTTGAGCGCACGTTCGAAATCAAACATTTCACCCCGAATATGCACACGAGGATTTTTCCCCTCTGGTCGATCGCGTTTCAATAACGCAATCGAAGTATCATAAATCAGCTTCCCATCTTTATGATGAGGGATCGTGCCAAAACGAATTCCTGATTTAAGATACTTCTCCAGCACTTCATTTTTAGCCGCAACCTTCCAAACGCCAGGCTCTGACTCTAAGGTTGCCATCAATGCTTGATCCTCTTTTTTATTCGGATCGACATCGACATAAAACTCGATCTGACGAACGCCTTCGTGCGGGAGAAGAGCGAGCGCTTTTTCTCGTTCTGGATGATTATTCCGCTGCGAAAAAGAAGTCTGATAATACAGCCAAATATCCTCTTTGATTTGCGAAGTATCTACGATTTGGCCATCGGAAAGTTGGAGTTTAATATGGCCCTTCAACTCATTGACAAAGGCAGGGCGAAACTCCTTTTGCTGCCTCTCGGCCGTTGCAATATAAGAAGTCGTGATCGCAACGGCTCCAATAAGAATGATCCCCAGTAGAATAAAAGCAGTCTTCCGTAACTGGGCAGGAGTCGCCTCCGCGGGTTCAAGTCCTTCAGCTGCACTTTTCACGTGACGCAAACTAGCTCTTTTTCCCAAGGAGGCAAGCTCGAGCCAATTAGGAAACTCCAGAAAACGAATTTACCTGAACTATCTTTGCCAAAAAATCAGTAAAGCCACCAAAATAAGGGGCAAATAAAGGAGAGTCGCGAGGAAAAATTTGCGGAAATGAGCTCGTTCTCCGCTGTGCAAAAAGCGCCGCCCCGTGACCACCAGCATCGCCGCCAGCAAAAGCCCAATCACGACAAAAGGCCAACTGGCTAGGCCAAATGGAATCACCGCCGCCGACAAAACTCCCAGCGCCACCGAAAAATTTACGGCCAAACCAACACTCCGTTTGCCGCTGACATCACCATTAGACCACATCTGATAACCCGCTAACTCATACTCCTCCCGACACAACCAATTGATGGCGACGAAGTGAGGTAACTGCCATAAAAAAAGCAGCGCAAAAAGATACCAACCTCCTGCTTCCGACAATCCACCTCCTCCTGCGCTCCAACCGATGAGAGGAGGCAATGCCCCAGGAATGGCTCCCACAAGCGTATTGGTGGAATGCCATTTCTTCATCGGAGTATAAATAAAAACGTAAGTCGCAATCGTTGCGCCCGCAATCCAACCCGGATGATAACCCACCTTGACCCACAAATGCACAATGCCAAATGCCGACAGAGCCCAACCAATGATGAACGCTTGCACCACCCCCATTCGTCGTGCGGGCAGGGGCCGATTGGCCGTTCGTTTCATCACCGCATCACTATCGACTTCGGAAAGCTGATTAAAAACCGCAGAACCAAAGGCACAGGCCGTAGTCCCAATAATGAGATGGATCAAAGTCCAGAATTCCCAACCTCCATGCCGGCAGGCAATGGCATAGCCAAAAAAGGTCGTGATGATCACAAAGAGGTTGAGCCTAGCTTTCACCAAGACCTTCAAGTCTTCGATAAAGCTCGGGGACTTAACTTCTTCCGATTCTGACACAGTCTCGCTCAAGGTCTTCAAGGTGCCTCATGAAAGCAAAATGAAAATGGTAAAATGAGAGTTCTTTGAAGGGAAGACTCCCTCGCTTGTGAGTTGCCCAAAGATGGCCTTCGGAACCAAAATCATCACTCTCCTGCCCAAGCTCTCACCCTAGGCCCATTTCATTACTTGGTCTTGAAATGAGAACTGGAACGCAATTGCCCCTCCTCCATCCAAGTTCGAATCTGAAGAGAATCAAATTCTTGTAACGCATTCACCAAAGCTTTGATGGTCTCTTCATTTTCATCAAAAAATGCCCGCGCTTCTTCATCGACAAATATTTCTTCTCGATGCTCAGCGAGCAACGCCAACCAGCCCGTAAAAAACTCTCGAAGCGGGTCAAAGTTCATCATCATCATCGTTCCCGTTACCTCTTCCCCTGCTCGCTTTGGTGATTCCGCAAGATTCAGAGCACGGTTCTTAGAAGTACTCATAATCATCAATTCATCATCAATGGTCACAGAAGGAACAAAATCATCGGTCTGAACTGGAATTGGGAAAAACCAAGTGATGAAGCCATCATTCTTCGAACTCATCGGCTTCTGCATGGGAATGTTTTCTCCAACGACCTCGCTGACCACTTTTAGAATATCAGTGAGAGCAACATCCATTTCTTGCCAAGCTTTCCCCAACTTGTCGCGATTCGTCACTGGTGCGACAAAACTCACACGAGGAGTCAGCCCATTATCCACCACGGATTGAGGAAGACCCGGCGCGGTAGGCATACTACCAGCCAAATCCAGATCGAATAAAAATTCATTTCCCAAGCCCTCACAAGAGCTTCGCATCGCACTCCAAAGAGCAAGGACCTCCTCCTTCAACTCCTTATCGAAGAACAAGAGCTGCTCTTTGAAATCTTCCATATCCACAGGAGGATCTTCTAAGCCACTTGCCAAAATCACGATCTCATAAACCGTAGCAACAAAAGCCTCCAAATACTCTTTCTCTAACTCAGTGTAATCGGAATTCAAAACCCCTTGTACCGTTAAAAAGGAATTTTCTGAATCTGAGCCCAACTGATGAACCGCCTCCCAATCGTAAGCTCCTTCCACAATCCCACCAAAGTTTTCACAATGAAGCCCATCTCCAGCAAGGTATGATAAAGAGGCATTCGCTTGATACCGATTCAAAGCAAAATAACTCTGCTCCAAAGTCTCAATTTGAGTCAAAAGCTCCATCAACTTCCTAGTATTTCCTATCTCATCATTACCCTTCAAACCCAGGCGCAAGCCATCAACAAAAACTTGCAGCATTTGATAACTACCAAGAACCGAACCAACCAATTCCTTCTCCACCCAGAGAAGATTGACTAAATTTTTCTCTAAATAAGGGTCCACAAAGGCAAGGTGATCACTTCCAGCGATGCTCTTTTCTTGGTTAGCAACCAGAGGAATTTCAGCCAGATCACTTCCAAGATAAAAATAGACCGCCTCATCAGAAACACCTCCCGCCAACACCAAGTTTTTTTGTGAAAGAGCAGCGACAATATCCACACTGCTAGCAATCCCAGTCACATCTTCTAAGACCGCGAGCATCCCCTCCTTCTTAAGATACTCCATCAAGAGCTTTCCATTTACTTCGAGCCCCTCAAAGGTCACCCCGCCGACTTCTCGTTTCGCTTTTCTAAGAAAAGACCATTCTTCTGCAGAAGCCACTTCTAGGCCCAATACAGATCCCATCTGGAGAGCTAATGCTAAATTAGCTCGACTCTCACCATCAGAAACTCGCGCGGCCATCAGCACCGGAGGCATCTGCGAAGATACGAGTAGACTAACCAAACTATCAGGCTCTTCTTTCACCGCTAATTTGAGCGCTTGCAAAGGATTTCCCTCTGCCATTTCCAACAGCCCGCTCAAATCTCCTCCCATCAGTTTGACCAAAGAAGCAATCTGACAAGTTTCATAAAGATGACCAAGAGACTGCAAATTTTCAAATTGCTTAGAAGTCCCCTCTCCAAATGCGAATAAAATTTCTTCCGCTAACAATTGAGCACCCACCGCCCCCGGACTTTCCGAATCCGTGAGATCGACATCATTCTCAGCCAAGAGCTCAATGAGCACCGAACCCATTTCCGACTCTTCCACCTCTTCCCATACTCGAGCACCATCAAGAAAGGTCATCACCGCTGATACCTCCTGAGAAATATTTGCCAACAAACCCAGCTGTCCAGCCCGCTCAGCAGGGTCCACCTTGACCTTCCCCACTAATGGCTTCTGCCCTCCCACAACAGAAGCAGTCGGAGCAGCCGCTTTTTCGCTTTCGAGTTCCTTTGCCGCTTTCTCTTTAAGAGCCACTCCACCTTCAGCAGCTTGACGAGCCTTCTCGGCAAGAGCTTCCAAATCAGCAGGCCCCGCTGCCCAAAGAGAAGGCAGAGCCCCCCCCAAAGTCAAAGAAGTAGCAACTACAAGTTGGCAGAACCAAGTCGATTTCATAAGTCACCCTAACTAACCCGAGATCAGGTCTTCAGCAATGGGAAAGACTCACGAAAAAAAAGATTTTTCGAACCGCTACTTAGTTGGCTTCAAAAAGATGCGACTTTCTCGATAAGTAATCACCGCATCTAACTCGCGCATGTAATCAGCACCGAACAAACCCACATATTCGAGTTCCTCGTCAGGTCGAAAGCGAGTTAAGTCCGTTGAAAGGAGAATTCGATTAGTCAAAACAGCATCCCCCAAGGTAATTTTATCGATCTCAGTCGCCGCCGCAGGAGCTTTCCCTCCGATTCCACGCACTTCCTTATCCATCGGACCGACCGTACACTGATACTCCTTAGCCCAGAACAAATGCAACAGACTGCTATCCGCCCCGGTATCAATCAGCCAAACAACATCATGATCATTCAGAGTCCCATCTACAAAAATATGGTTCCCCTTTCGACGATATTGAAAGGACTGATAAGCACGCAACTCCAATAGCTCTTCAACCGTCAAAGAACGACAATGTTGCAAAAAGTAAGCTCCCTCCTCACTCCAGTTAAAAACATACCGTGCATCCTCAGCTGAAAAACGGCTAATGGGATACTGCTGAGTTTTTCCATTTACTAACTGGAGAGTAACGACATTCGTATTCTTAGTCGTCACTTTCCCCCGCAAAGTGGAGCCATCTTTGAGCTTAAAAATACGAAAACTCAGATTTCCCTCGTCTTCTGTCTCTACCGTACTTTCATCAGACAAATCCGGCCGGAAAAAGATGCGGCGCTCCTTGTAATCGATCACCGCTTCTAAACGTTCTAGCAAATCTGCACCCAAGAGCATGTCTTCAGTTTGATCGATTTTTTTCTCTGCATCCGTCAAATCTTCCGCCAAATCAGCCGCTAAAATCTTGATATCATTAAATCCCGATTCACCGAAAGTGAGAGACTTCACATCCGTCCAAGCCGCATCCGTCTCACCTGAAACCCCGTAAACCTTCTCCGTCATAGGTCCGATTTCACATTTTGTTCGGCGCGCCCCATCCAAGTGCAACAGACTATTGTGCGCCCCCGTATCGACCAAAAACTTCGCATCGATCCCGTTCATTTTTCCAGGGATAATGATACTGTTACTCTTTAGCTCATACTTAAAAGACTCGTAACCCCGTAACTCCAAAAGTTGACGCACCGTTAGGCCACGACACCTTTGCAAGAAAACCGCCTTCTCTCGATTCCATGCCGCGACGTAATCTTGATCCGTCTCACTCAACTTATCGAGAGGAAAGGTCGAGCGCTTTCCATTCTGTAGCAGCAAAGTCACCTTCCCATCAGCCTTGTCGATTAAGACGGCCTTAATCTCCTTACCATTACTGCCTGTGAAAGTGCGGTATTCTTGCGTCAATTCATCTCCATTTCCAAAAATAGACAACGCAAAGAGAGCAGCTAAGGCGAAAAACTTAATTTTCATAATTTAATCGTGAACAGAAAAACAGCCGTATTATTTGAACTCGCGACTCAATACGAATTCCTTCCAAGAAACCTGCAAGTCTTCAACCGTTTCAAATCCAAAAAGCTTCGCGATTTCAATCGCCGCGGGCACCTGCTTATTAGACTCAATGCGACGCACCATCTCTGCCAAGCTAGAGATTCGAGCCGAATCACTATTCATATAGTAAGCAAAAGAATACATCACCACTAACTGCTCAGGAGTGAGGGCCCCACTCTCCCAAGAAAGCATGTTTTCAAAGTTCAGTTGCACCTCCTCCTTTTTGACCAACTTTCGCAAAGACTTCGCCCATGAAGTCCCATCTGCAAAACCACGAGAAGTCGCAATCTCGTCGCCATCATAATCATCCGCAGAAATCATAGAAGTCCCAGAACGTCCCGCGAGCTGAATCTCCTTGTAATAACCATGCCCCGTCAACAATGAGAAATAACCTTTGGGCGATATATTACTTTGCCCGCCCATTTGCTTAGCCAACAAAGTAGTTGCAATGGTATGGGTTGGAAATGGTCCAAATACACTGCGAAACGCCTTCGAGTTCGAACCTTGAATCCTAAGCACTCGAGCCTGATCAAAAACTTTGTAGTGATCCTGCACATCCGGAGGCAAAAGAACATTAGCCCCACCTACTCGATCCCAGAGTTGAGCCATTCGGTTCGCATTGTCTTTCTGTTGAAGCTCTTCCAGATAAGAAACATACCACTTCCCCATCGCACTATAGAGAGCCTCATCCTCGATGAGAAAAACCACCATCTTCTTGTCTCCCCAATCCTTCCGAAAATTCATATGCTGAAAGGCCATCCCATGCCACAGCCGTTCAGCAGTTTCCGCCACTCCATTGGGCCGAGCCTTTCCTGCCGTAGCGACCAGAAAGTGATCCGTCTCCATTAAATCGAAAACCAACTCACTGTCCTCATCAAAAGTCAATTGCTGCTCAAGACGAACAAACTGCTTCTTATCAATCCGCACATCCTTCTCCGGCACTCCCTGCTCAATCGAAGTCAGAATCTCTTTCGGCTGATCCGCATATTCCACCAAATGCTGCCGGTCGGCCAAACTCAAATCAGCAATTTTCAGCTTAATTTCCTTAGGCGCAGGCGTGACCAAAATCGCGGAATCTCCTTCTACACGCGAAAGCTGGGCCTCAATTGTCGTTCCTTGGCGAGAAGTCCAAATCCGTAAATCCGCAGCATTTATAGCCAAACTGCTTACCAGCAAAAAAACAAGAGAATGCATTTTCATCATCTGTAAGCTGCAGCAATCGTTCCTCCCTGTCGAACTAGAAATCAAAAGTTGATTCTTTTTCAATTTCGTTAAAAAAAATTACAATTTGCACTTTTTGTAATGACAATGTCCCTAATATCGTGTTGCATCTCTCTTTGGAGCGTTAATAAAAATCATTAACGCTCTTTACCAAGTCAATTGGTGTGTGCGTAGCCGGTCGACAGTGTTCCTTAAAATAAGTCACTGTCGGCCGCTTTTACTCTAGCCCTCACCCTTCAACCCTCGCTCCGAGCCATCTTTGTCCTTTGAGATACAAGAACAAGAGCCACCACAGGACTTCGTCTTCTTTTTGCCCACTTGAACAAAAAGATAGCCCAAAGCCGCCAAAATGAGCGCGACCACCAACAAAAACTGCCAATCGACCCGCTGCAAAGCACCTATTTGATACCAATTACTCACAATAAACTGCACAGCTGAAAGGTCAAAAACGCAGCTAAATAAGCGAAAAGAGACATTCCTCCCAACTGAGCAAGAGCCCAATTCCAAGATTTCGTCTCTCGACCGACAACCGCCGTCGTCGGCAAGCACTGCAATGCGAACACATAAAACACAAGAAGAGAAAGAACAGTCGGCAACGGATAAGCAGCCCGAAATTCATCCCGAATATTCTCCCGAGTTTTTTCCTCATCCTCCTCCTCTTCAATGGCATAAGAAATCGCCACCTGTGAATTGAAAACTTCTCTTGCTGCAAAAGAAGCTAACATCGCAGTCCCCAAACGGTGATCCCAACCCAACGGCTTCACCACTGGTTCAATCACCTTCCCAATTCGTCCCATCGCAGAGTAGGAAAACTGCTCTTGCTCTTCACCCGAGGGCGCTTTCGGAAACGTCGCCAAAGCCCAAAGAATAATCGAAAGAGCAAGAATAACCGTTCCCGCTTTTTTCATAAAACTTCCGGCTCGATCAAGTAAATGTCGAACAATAAATCCCCAATCAGGAGCCTGATACGGAGGCATCTCAATGAGAAAAGAAGGCTGATGACTCTTCTCGATCCCAACTCGACCTCGTAAAAGAAAAGCCGCCAAGAACGCCGCCGCCGTCCCAAGGAAATAAAGCGCAAAAAGCACCAAACCCTGCGCCAAACTACCAGCCACTAAGAGCGGAATCAGCAAGAGATAAACAGGCAAACGAGCGCTGCACGACATCCAAGGTAGAATCAAAATCGTGAGCAACCTCTCCTTCGCACTTGGAACCGAACGCGCCGCCATCACTCCTGGAATGGCACAAGCATAACCACTTAAAAGAGGCAAAAAACTTCGTCCACTTAATCCCACCTTACTCATCACTCCATCCATCAAGAAAGCAGCCCGCGCCATATAACCAGTCGACTCAAGAACTCCCAAAAAGAAGAATAAAAAGAGAATCTGAGGTAAGAAAATAACAACCCCTCCTACCCCAGCGATAATCCCATCGACTAACAAATCCGTAAAAACCCCAGAAGGCAACGCCCCTCCGACCGCCTCACCCAAAGCTCCAAAAGCTCCATCGATCAAATCCATCGGAAGCCCAGACCAACTAAAAAGCGCCCAAAAAACTAGAAAGAAAATACCCAAAAAGCAAACCCAGCCTCCAAGCGGATGCAGCAAAACACGATCTAACTCATCAGAAAAGGAACCTCCCTCATCTGACGAGTTACTCACGACCAACTTACTCAAAACTCGCACACGCTCTCGACGCACTTTCTCAAAAAGAGCGGCAATAGACTCCTCACCCGCAACGTTACCCGCCACCTCTTTTGCCGCTTCCCTTCCAGCAGAAGAAACTCCTCCACCCTCACCATCACGATAACCCTGGTCCCCTAACAACATCCAAGCCTGTCGCTCAGGCGCACTCACTTTTAGCTCGCGCAAGCGATGGGTCAGCTCCTCGCGTGACTTTGCAATCACACTCTCATGCTGCCAAACAGGATGCGGCGGCTGAGGTAACGGAAAACGCAACGCCTGCT
This sequence comes from uncultured Roseibacillus sp., assembly GCA_964618865.1. Classification (GTDB taxonomy): domain Bacteria; phylum Verrucomicrobiota; class Verrucomicrobiia; order Verrucomicrobiales; family Akkermansiaceae; genus Roseibacillus. The sequence goes on from CAZUEC010000002.1 coordinate 13,899, forward strand.
TTAAATCGAGAAGCCCCTTCCCATCATCCGCCTGCACTGCAATCACTGGTAATCCAAGCTCTTCAGCCAAGAGCTCGCTATTGATTCGAGTCCCATTCTTTTCCGCCAAATCGATCTTATTAAGAACCACTAAAGTCGGAAAACCTAACTCCACCACCTGCAAAGCCAAAGGTAAATGACGCTCCAAAGCCGAAGTATCCAAAACCACCATCACCAGATCGGGTGACTCTTCACCCAATAACACCTCTCGAGTGACCGCTTCATCTTCCGCCCGCGTTGTGAGCGAAACACAGCCTGGCAAGTCAAAGAGCTCAGCCTTCTTGCCATGCGGAGTAAAAAACTCCCCGCGCTGATGCGAAACCGTCACCCCCGGATAATTACCAACCTTCGCCTTCCCTCCAGTCAAAGCATTGAAAAGAGTCGACTTACCCACATTAGGATGACCCACCATCGCCACTCTCGGCGTACGCTCTACTTCTAACATATCGTTCTTTAAGCAACGGGGCGAACCTGAATCTGCTCTGCAAGATGACTAGAAATCGCAAGGCGGGAACCGCAAACCGAACAAATCAAATTCCGTCCCCGATTAGTAATTTTACGCAAACGCATTTGCTCACAAAACCCAAGGTCTCGAAGTTGCCCACAATGCTCTCCCTCCACCAGCTCTACCTGCAAATCACAACCCGCAGCCGCCTGATTAAGCGAGACAAGACTGTCTAATTGGATTTCGCAACTGGCTCCCTTCATCATTCTGATAAAACACAATTAAGCTTATTGAGACTCGATTGCAACAGCAAAGGCGCATCATAGGCCAAAAGCCCCTCTCATTTTCCGAAAATTCATCCGCCTAAGCTCGCAAAGCCCGTCAGAATCATCATTTCACCCCCTCTTTCCTCACTTCCACCTCTTGCTGCCGACACTTCAGAGCCTTGCCAAACAAAGCCCATCTCAACAAAATACCGCCCCAGTGACCCCCAACGAACTCTTTTCTTTCCTGAAGGACTACCTCCTTCTCTTACTCGGAGCACCACTTCAATTTTTGGGAATCCTCGCAGCTTTCGTAATCAGAGAGAAAAAAGTCGGCTTAACCCAATCTCTCATCTTTACCGGCAGCATCTTAATGCTGATCACCTTCATGCTAATCTGCCTCTCCCAATATTTCTACCATCACACCACCTCCGCAAAGCTCCATTTCTGGATCACCGACAACGGCATGCTCATTCTCTTCGGAGTCTGGCTGATTGGAATGTCCGCCCAACTCATCGGCCTTCTCAAATTGGCTTTGGGCTACCAACAAATCTTCGACCGCATTTCTAAGCTTGAAGAAATCAGAGATTCTTCCACTGATTAGTGGCTCGAACATATGAATCTAGCTTTCGCCGACTCCGGCTCTACCACAGGCACCCCCCTTCTTTTCATGCATGGCCTCGGAGCTTCCCGACAACAACCCATCGCTTCTCTTGCCACCCTTCCCAACACCCGCCTCATCGCTCCCGACATGCCTGGACACGGGGACTCCCTCACCTTCGACCCCGACGACTTTAGCTTCGACTTCTTCGCCGACCAAGCCATCTCCCTCCTCGACCAATTGGAGATCGAAAGCATCAACGTAGGCGGCATCTCCATGGGCTCAGGCCTCGCCCTAAATCTCGCACTGCGCTACCCCCAGCGAGTCAAAAAACTCATCGTCCTCAGACCCTCCTGGCTTGACCAAATCGAACCCCCTCATCTATCCCTCGTCGCAAAAGTAGGCCAATGGTTACACCACGAAGACGAAGAAACAGCCACCCAAAAGCTCGCCCTCGACCCAGACTACCAAACTCTCGCTGAACAAAATATGCCCGTCGCAGAATCGCTCACCGCCCTCCTCGACCGCCGAAAAGACCCCGTCAGCACGCAAGTTTTATTCAAAATGTGGCAAAGTCGCCCCTTCGAAAGCCTCACTCAACTCTCCCAGATTCCCAATCAAACCCTCGTCCTCGACACCACCCGCGACGAGCTCCACCCCCAGACCATCGCCACCACCGTCGCACAAGCTCTTCCCAACGCCAGCATAACCACTCTCCCCCCTCGCTATCACGACAGAACAGCCTATCTACAAGCCCTCAACACCGCTCTCAGCGACTTTCTCGCACACTAAATCCTCCTTTCTCAACTGAACCTTTTCATAGAAAAAAAAACGAAACCCTTGCATGACCGCCCAAAGCAGTTTTTCTACCTACTCATCCCATGATAACTAAACGACTCACTACCGAATCAATCCTCGCCAAATTGCAGGCCAAAATCGCCGCCCGCAAACCCATCATGATCTCATCCGCCGGAAGCGGTCTCGTCGCCAAACTCCTCGAAGACGCCGGCACCGATTGTGTCAACACCTTCTCTGGCGCACGCCTTCGAGCCAATGGCATGGGCACCATGGCCATGATGTGGCCCATTCTCGACTCCAACAAACAGACCCTTGATTATACTCGCGAAGACATCATGCCCGCCCTCAACGGAGAAGCCTTCGTCTGCGCCTGCTTAAACGCCAACGACCCCCTCAAAGACATGCGCATGGTCCTCCAAGAATGCCTCGACATGGGAGTGCAAGCTGTTTCTAACATCGGCCCCTCCATCTCCTACATCGACCATGATTCCGAAATTTTCAAAGTGATGACCTCCGCTGGCATCACCCTCCAAAACGAAATCGACATGCTCATTCTCGCCAAAGAAGAAATGAACATGGTCTCCGTAGGTCTCGCCTTCACCGAAGAAGACTCCTACGCCATTTGCGAACAAGCCAAGCCACATATTTTCTGCTACCACGCCGGAACCACCAAAGGCGGCATCAAAGGTTACGACAACGGCATGACCATCGAAGAAACCGCAGCTCAAACCGAAAAAGTTTATCAAAAGTGCCGTGAACTCTCACCCGACACCATCCTAGTAGCCCACGGAGCAGCTATGGAAAATCCACCAGACGCCCAATACATGCTCGACCACACCAGCGGCCATGGCTTCTGGACTGGCTCCTCCACCGAACGTCTCCCCATCGAACGCGCCGTCACCGCCGCCGCCAAAGAATTCGCAGATCTCACCTTCAACGACTAAGCAGCCAACTCCCCCAAAAAAGCTCCATTCACTAAATAAAAAACAACCTCGCGCGGAAGCGCGAGGCCTCATGATCTTTTGAAAAAAAGATCCCCGAAAAGAACGAAATCGGCATTTCATCCATCCCGAAGGTCGCTTTCTAAGCCCCTCCTCCATTCGTTCCAACACCCCCCCTTCCACAACGGGTCTCAGCCAGCGTGATTTGGGCCTTGAGCAGCCACAAACCGACTGTAGCCTATCAATAGCTTTTGGAAAAAGAATTTGCGAACTGATCGCAAGCCCCTCCAAAAGAAAACCGTTCTCCCGAACAATCATGCACGATTTCCTCGACCATAACCTACTAGCCCGCCTCTCCGCCCTCCCCCTGGAAAGCCGGCAAGCCATGATCGGAAGCGTAGCCGGCAAACACCGCTCACCCCATCGCGGCTCCTCTGTCGAATTTGCCGAATACCGAAAATATGTTCCCGGAGACGACACCCGCCGCCTCGACTGGAAAGCCTTCGCTCGCTCCGACCGATTTTACATCAAAGAATTCGAAGCCGACACCAACCTCCGAGCCTACTTCGTCGTCGACTCCTCCGGCTCCATGAATTTCGCCAGCGGCGAATTCGATCCCAAAATCCAATACGCCCGCCGCATCGCCGCCTCCCTATCCTACCTCCTCGTCAAACAAGGCGACGCCGCCGGACTCTCCGTCTGCAACGACAAAATTCACCTCGAAATCCCCCCCTCTCGTTCCGCCGCTCAACTACAGCACATCTTTGACAACCTAGGAAAAGTCGAACCCAAAGGCAACACCGGCCTCGTCGAAGCCCTCCACACCGTAGCCGAAAAAATCAAACAACGCGCCCTCGTCATCGTCCTCTCAGACTTCTTCACCGACCCCGACGAACTCGGAGACGCCTTCCAACACCTTCGTTATCGCAAACACGACATCGCCCTCTTCCATCTCCTCGACCGACAAGAAATCGACTTCGCCTTTGATCGACCCCATCGCTTCATCGACCTAGAAGACAACTCCACCCTCGTCGCAGAACCCAACCTCATCGTAGAAGAATACCACTCCGCCCTCACCGATTACCTCACCGCCCTCGAATCCAAAGCCAACGATGCCCAAGCCGACTACCAACGCATCGTCACCGACCAAAACTACGAAGAAATTCTCTCCGACTTCCTCACCAATCGACTCAAATAAACCCTCCCCTTTTTAAAAAACGAAAGATTTAGTTTTTCACCACTCAAATGTCTTTTCTTCAACCCGCTCTTCTCTGGGGACTACTCGCAGTCTCCCTCCCCATCATCATCCACCTCCTCAACAGGCGCCGCCATCGCACCGTTCAGTGGGCTGCAATGGACTTTTTATTAAAAGCAACTCGCGAATCTCGAGGCAAAAAAAAGCTCAAACATATCCTCATCCTCACCTGCCGTGCCCTCGCAATCGCCGCCCTCATCTTCGCCCTCGCCCGCCCCCTTCTCGGAGGCTTCCTCGGCTTCGGAGCTAGCGTCGATACCGTCGTCCTCATTCTCGACCGCTCCGCATCCATGGAACGAAGAGAAGCCGACGGCCAACCAACCAAACGCGAACTCGTCCTACAACAAGTCGCCGATGCCATGGCCGAGCTCGAAACCGCCCGCCTAGTCCTACTCGACTCAGCCTCAGGAGAAATTTCCGAAATCCCCTCCCCCGACACCCTTCCTGAACTCTCCCTCACCGGACCAACCGACACCGCTTGCGATCTCCCCAGCCTCCTCACCACCACCTTCGACTATCTCCGCGAAGCTCAATCTGGCAGCACCGAAATCTGGCTCGCCACCGACCTCCAACGCTCCAACTGGCGCACCGACGACTCCCGCTGGCCCGCCTTCGCTCAAACCCTCAAAAGCCTCCCCTCCCCCACATCGCTACGCATTCTCGCCCTTCCCGGCACACCCCACGATAACCGAAATATCAAACTCCACTCGTCCCTGCGAAGCGAAACCAGCCTCAACCTTGAACTCGAAATCACCCGCAGCGACGCCACCGGAAACGCCAGCATTCCCGTCACCATCAACCTCAACGGAGCTCCTACTACCGAAACCGTAATAGTCAAAGGACAAACCCTCCGCTTCAACCGCCAACTTCCTCTTTCAAATGCCCAAGACAGTGGCTGGGGCCGAATCTCACTTCCCCCAGATCCAAACCTCCGTGACAACCACCTCTACTTCACCTACGGCGAACAAAAACCCCTACTCACCACCCTCGTCCATGACGGCTCCCTCCCCAACGAAGCTCACAAAGCCCTCGTCCGCGCCGCCACTCCTCCTGGCCTCGATAACTTTCGCCTCAAAGAACTACAACTCTCAGGACCCAACCCCGACGTCGCCTCCCTAGACCTCTCCGAAAGCTCCCTCCTCATTTGGACCGCTCCCCTTCCAACCGACACCGCCGCAGTCCTCGTCCGCAGCTACCTAGAAAACGGCGGGCAAGTCCTCTTCTTACCCAACTCAAATAACATCGAAACCACCTTCGCCTCCCTCGCTTGGGAACCCATCAACGATGCACCCTCTGGTAAGTTTTTCATCGCAAACGAAAACTGGCGCCACGACGAAGGCCCATTTCGAGACGGCCAAGACGGCACCACCCTCCCCCTAGACCGCCTCCGAGCCATCAAACGACTTCCCCTCGCATCATCCAGCGACGCCATCACCCTTGCCAGTTGGGATGATGGCTCACCTCTGCTCGTCCGCAAAATCCTCGGTCAAGGAACAGCCCACCTTCTCACCACCCTCCCTGACTACCACTGGTCCGACCTCGAACAAACCGCCCTCCATTTAGTTCTCGTCCAACGACTCATAGAATCAGGAGCCGCCCTTCTTGAAAAAGATTCTCAAGTCGCAGGCAAAGCCCCCACCCTCGCCTCCACCCTCATCGACTCCGCCATCACCGACCCCCAATACCCCAACACCGCTGGAGTATATCAACTAGATGATAGCGAAGGAACCATCCTCGCCCTCAACCTCCCCGAATCCGAACTCACCCTCGCCAAACTCGACTCTGATGAAATCAAAGACAGCCTTCTCCCCAACACTAAAGTCAGCTTCTTCGAACAAGAGACCGAAACCGACAGCAACCTTCTCCAAGAAATCTGGCGCCCCTTCTTAATCGCCATGCTCCTCCTCCTCCTCGCCGAAGCCATCTTGACCCTCAATAAAAAACCAGCTCCCACCACCAAATCAAATCCAACAAAATCTACCGCCTAACCATTCACCATGGACCAACCTTCTCTCACCCACCTCTCCGAGTCTGACCAACCCCGCATGGTCGATGTCGCAAACAAAGCCATCACCTCCCGCACCGCAGTAGCCACCTGCCTCGTCACCCTCGGACCCCAACTGATTTCTCAAATGCAGGACGGAGAACTCAAAAACAAAAAAGGCCCCGTCTTTCACACCGCCATCCTTGCCGGCATTCAAGGCACCAAACTCACCTCACAGCTCATCCCCCTTTGCCACCCCCTTCCCCTCGACTCTTCACAAGTCGAAATCACGCCCCACAACGACCAAACCCTTCTAGTCACCTGCGCCGCCAGCACCACCGGCAAAACCGGAGTCGAAATGGAAGCCCTCACCGGAGCCTCCGTCGCCGCTCTCACCCTCTACGACATGTGCAAATCCGCCAACCCCGCCATCATCATTAGCGACCTCAAACTCGCTTCCAAAACAGGCGGCAAATCCGATTTCCAAGCCTCCTAACTCATGCCAACCCCCTTCCCTCTCAAAGCCCTTCTCCTCATCGGCGGCAAATCACGCCGCATGGGAACCGATAAGGCCCAACTCATCTTCAAAAACCAAACCTTGCTAGAACGGCAACAAACCCTCACCTCCCAACTCGTTCCTGATCTCTTTCTTTCCCTCGCTCACGACGATACTCGAGAATTTACCCAGCCCACCATTTCCGACCTCACCGCCAATCCCGGCCCCTTAGGAGGACTGCAAGCCGCCTTCGCCCAAGATCCCCAATCTGCCTGGCTCGTTCTCGCTTGTGACCTCCCCCTCTTCGATCAAGACACCCTACAATTCCTTCTCAATAACGCCGACCCCTCCCAAACCGCCACTTGCTTTCTCAACCGCCTCGACGGACGCGCAGAACCACTTTGCACGCTCTATCAACCCGCAGCCCTTCAACCTCTTACCGAATACTTAGCCTCAGACCGAAGATGCGCTCGCAAATTCCTCGAATCACTGAAACCCCAGACCCTCTCTCTCCCCAATCCACTCGCTCTTGACAACGTAAATCGACCCGAACAACTCAACGAACTCGAAATTCTTTCCCAAAACCCCCTCGTCGAAAAACAAGTCACCATCACCTACTTCGGTAAACTCTCTGCCGAAGCCCCCATCGCAGAAGAAAAACGAACCACCACCGCCGCCACCATCGCCGGCCTCTACGAAGAACTCCGCCTCCTCCATTACCTCAGCCTCGACCTCGACACCGTCAAACCAGTCATCGCCGATGAATTCGTCGACTGGACCACCCCTCTTCCCAACGACGCTCAAGTCGGCTTTCTCCCCCCCTTTGCCGGAGGCTAGAAGCGTAACCTCATAACCTTCATCCTACTTCTTCAAAAAAAACACATGTTCTCCCTCACCGAACAACCCATTGACTCCTCCCTTCTCATCAAAGAAGTCGAAACCAACTCCTCAGGCGCTCTCGTCGTTTTTGAAGGACGCATCCGCAATCATCATCTCGGAAAAAAAGTCAACGCCCTCGACTACTCAGCCCACCCCACACTCGCCCAACCCGAAGGTCAAAAACTCATCACCGAAACCCTCGAAAAATTCCCTGAAGTCGAAAAAATCGCCGCCACTCACCGCACCGGAAATCTAAGCATCGGCGAAATCGCAGTCTGCATTGCAGTCACCTCCCCACACCGTCCCGACGCCTTCGCCGCCTGCGACTACCTTGCCCTCCAACTCAAAAACCGCCTTCCCATCTGGAAGCACGAACACTTTGCCGACGGCTCCAAAAATTGGACGGAATAGACCGTTTTCCTACCTTCCAAACCAAGAAAAAACTGCTACCCTCACTCAATGCGCTTTCCATGGTTTCGACATTTTCAAACCTTTCTGGTAGGCCTCCTTCTCCTCACCCTAATCGCAACCGGAACTCTTCTCTGGAAAGCCAACCAAAAAGGATTCTCTGGCCAATGGGGCCAACACCTCCAAGAACAACTCGAAGCCCACGGCTTCCACGCCGAGTTCTCCTCCATGCGATTATCGTTGTCCAAAGGACTCGTCGCTAAAGACCTCAAAATCTACGCCAGCCAAGACCACTCCAAACTCGTCGCCTCCGTCGACAACCTCATCCTCGATGTCGATCGCTCCTCCGCCATCCGTGGGGAATGGAATATCCGCTCTGCCGAATTCGAAAACGCCTTTCTCCTCCTTCCCGACAACTTCGCCCCACACCACCTTACCGAACTCTCCGGCAAAGCCACCTTCTCCCGCGAAAACCAACTTCATCTCTACGACACCAAAGGACGCCTCGGCCAACTCAACATCTCTCTCGACGCCCAACTCTCCGAAGTAATCTTCCCCTTCGCTAGCGAAGAAAAACCAAAAGACGCACCCCTCAACGAACTAGTCGCCCTTCATAACGAGATCTCTAAATGGACCACCCCCAAAGCCGAACACCCTCAACTCACCCTCAAAATAAACGGAAACCTCTCTCATCCCAGCACCCTCGAAAGCCACTTCCTCTTTGAAGCCCCCCACCTTTCTCGCCTCGACTATCAAATCAATGACCTCGCCCTAACCGGGCGCCTCACCCAATCTTCACTCCTCTTCGAAAAATTAACCTTCCACGATGGCGACGGCCCCTTCGAAGGCGAAGGCCTCTACGACTTCGTCACACAAACCGCCCAATTCGAAGCCCAATCACAAGCCAGCCTCGAACGCATCCTCCGCCAAGGCCTCGACATCCATAAACTCGACAACCTCATCTTCACCGACTCCCCCCTCATCACCACCAAAGGGAAAGTCACCCGCACTCCCGAAGGCAAAGCCGAACTCAGCCTCACCGGCCACCTCTCAGTTGCAAATTTTCAATTTCTCGGCAGCTCTTGGTCCTCACTCTCCTCCGACTATTCTTGGCAAAAAGGAAACCTTTACCTCCGCGACCTTGTTCTCACTCACCCCGAAGGCACCCTCAACGGAAAACTCCTCTTTCAAGACGAAAACATCCGCTATCAAGCCGTCTCCACCCTTCCCGCCCACCTCTTCGATCCTTTCGTAAAACCCGAAGGCAACATCCGTAAAATACTGGATACCGCCAAATTCACCGCAGACACCAAAATCCTCCTCGAACTCAACGGCTCCATCCGGCCCAACAAACTCACCGACTGGTCCGCCTCTGGAAAAGTCAAAATCGAAAACTTTCAATACAATCAAGTCCCCGCCAACTTCGGCTCCGCCACCTTCAACCTCACCCCTCTACAAGCCGTCTACTCAAACCCCGAAATCGAATTCGACCTCACCAATGACCCCTCCTATCACGCCTTCGGAGGCCCCTCCAACGCCATAGCTCGCGCCGACGAAATCAGCTACGACCATGCCGAAAAAACAACCCGCATCGAACACCTCCACGGTATCTGCTGGCCCGCCCCCATCCTCCGCCTCTTCCTTCCAAACACCGCCAACTACCTCGAACGCACCTACCGCGCCTCCCAGCCCCCTTCCTTCTCCTCCTCAGGTATTATCGACCACCTCCCCCCACACCAAAACACCGCATTCCACACCCGCATTGAAACCTCCGCCCCCATCTACTACGACTTCCTAGGAAAACCCATCGAACTCCGCAACACCTCCCTCTTAATCCACTCTCGACCTCGTCAAATCGATGTCAAAAAACTCTCCTCCTACGCCTTCTCTGGACCCATTGATGGCGAACTCACCATCCTCCTCCCCAACAAACCAGGCCTTAGCCCCGACTTCCGCGGCAACCTCCGTTGGAGCCGGCTACGCCTAGCCGATATTGCCAGCGCTTACGAATTCGATAAAATCGAAAAAGGACTCGTCACCGGACGCCTCGATTTCTCCGGAACCGCAGGCAAAATCCAAACCCTAGATGGCGCCGGCAACATCGGGCTCGAACAAGGAGAACTTTTCAAAGCCCCCGTCTTCGGGCCTCTCTCCCCCCTCATCGCCGGCATCCAAGGACATCAACGCGGCTCCCACGAAACTGCCCGCGACGCCTCCGCCCAATTCCTAATTAAAGAAGGCATCCTCCACACCGACGACTTCATCACCAGCACCGACTCCCTCACCGTCAAAGCCGAAGGCTCCATCGACCTAGCCCGTAAAACCCTCGACATGACCGCCCGTGCCGACACCGAAGGCCTCCTCAAATTAGTCACCCTCCCCCTAAACCTCACCGGATTAAATGGACTCTTTCAATTTCACGGAACAGGCCCCATCGCCGACCCCACTTGGGAAAACAC
>CAZUEC010000003.1:0-10932 GCA_964618865.1 uncultured Roseibacillus sp.
CCTTTGAGGTAGCACTGGGAGGTGAGGATGCGTTTTCCTTTTTTACTGATTGCGATGTGAATGTGGGGAGTGCGGCCAGGATAAGGAGCGGGTTTTACGGTTCTGAAGTAGTAGCGGCCTTTCGAATCGGTGGAAAAACGGCCGTAGCCCTGAAAGTTGACATCTTGATTTTTCTTGGGGGCGGCGCTGTGGAGGTAGACTCCATTGCCATCGACTTGCCAGATTTCGACGAGGGCGTTTCGGATGGGGGTGCCTTTGAGGTCTTTGACTGTTCCCGAGAGGTGAGTGACTTGACCGACTGCGGGAGTGAGGGCGTCGTTGATGAGTAGGAGGTCGTTGTCGGTATCGAGAGGGAGTTGATCGGGGAAAAATGGTCCTTCGGCAGCTTGAGGGGTGTGTTGCAAGGCTTCAGCGAAGGCTCCAGGAGTGAGAAAGGCGGCTGCTCCTAGGCTGAGTCCAGTGAGGAAACGACGACGTTCCCACAATTCGATTGGATCGATTTTCATATTACTAAGATGCGATCGCTTGGTGGTTTGTCGAGGAAATCCGTGGGGTAATCAGTTTCCTACTAAGAGGTTACCAGGAGCAAAGGGAAGAAAGGTGTTTTGCGGAGCCGTCGCGAAGCCAACCATCTAACTGAGCAGGTTCTTTGAGTTGTTGTCCACGGAGACGTGAGACGACGAAGTAGCCGCAGTTGGCTTCTGGGATGGTGGTGAGGTCGCCCCAAAGTTTTTCGAATTGGGCGATGGGGAAGATGTCTTCTTGGCCGTGCCCCCAGCGTTTTTTCACGTCTTTGAGGGTGATGTAAGTGGGTAGTTGTTGGGCAAGAGAGCGTAAGGCGTTTTGAATTTTTTCCTGTTGGTTTTGTAGGATATCTTCTCGAGTGAGTTTGAGAAGAGAGAGGAATTGATCGAGGTCAATCCAGGTTGTGAGGGTGTTGTAGTAGGTGAGATTGAATTCGGCTTCCTCGTTGGGCATGGCGAGACCTTCTACTAAGCGAGGGACTCCGTTGACGCGGGCAAGTCCGCCTCCGCGGTCTTCGAGGCGACGATTGATGACTTCAAAGGTGAGTCCTTGACGAGATTGGCGGTGTAAACCGAGGAGGGTGGGATCGAGGTTTGCTCCAAGGGTGTCGATGTTGTGGAGGAGAAGAGTTTTGAGTTGAGGTCTTTCTTCGAGGAGAGTTTTGAGGGTGCCGTTGAGAATGAGGTTGGGGATCTCGAAGAAGTGGCCTACGGGGTGGAGGCATTGGAGAGGGAGGTTGTCGGTGTAGTCGTCGCAAGGACCGGTCTCTTTGGCCCAGTTGAGAAGGGCTGCTCGACCGCTTTCACGAACTTTTTGTTGTTGTTCGTCGAGTTTTTGTTGAGCGGTTTCTTCCCAAGCAAAACGAAGATCTCGTTCGGTGGGGATCATGCGTTGGCCTACGGATTGTCCTTTGGATAAATAGAGGGGACCGGGGTATTTGTAGTTTTTTACCGAAGCAAGATACTTAGCGGTAGGTTCGTGAGTGAGATAAGAGGTGGTGAAAATATGTGGTACGGGTTGTTCGGCAGCTTTTCCAATGAGTTTAGATTTGGCTAAGTGTACTTCGAGAAAGGTTCGGAATTTGCCGTTGATGGGGGCAAAGGGGTTGAGGGCTTTGCAGGTTCCGGCGCCACCAGTCCAGCGGGAGCCGGCTCCGGCTGCAAGGGTGACGACGGCGACTTCACCATTACGGAGAGCGGCTTCGCCGATTTGGGAGGAGCTTGTGGCTTCATGGCGAGTGCTGTCAAAAATGTCTTCGTCTTCAATGTCGGTGAGAATGGAGCTGGAGGGTAATCTGTTCTGAGCGAGACCGAGGCGGCCGCTGAGTAGTTTTTCACGAATGGATTCATGAAGTTGGAGGTCAAATCCGTTGCTTTTGAGAAGGTTGGGAAGGCTCTCTTCTTCAGAGTTTACCTGGCTTTGATCTTGAGGGAGGATGCTATTGAAGAGTTGTTGTATAGAGTCTTTGAAGCGAGGGTTGTCGAGTGAGGATTTGCGATAGGCTGTTAGGTCGTTTTTCTGAGTAGTGGAGAGTTTAGATTGAGCTTTGTTGAGAAGATTGGGGACGTGAATTTGGTAATAGTCGGGAGGGAGGAGAGAGCATTCTGTTTCGGATTTGGAGTTAAGGAATTCTGCCTGGGTGCCGTCTGGATTGATTGAAAAATCGTAAACGACGGGGTCCATGGCGAATGGAAGGGCTTTCTCAAGTCTTTTCTTTTCGACGAGCATGAGTTCGGCCATTTTCACTTGTGCTTCGGCTTTGCGATGCGGCGCAAAGATGAAACCCATTCCTCCGCCGGACATTCCTCCGAGCATCCAGAAGCCCCAGAAATCGTCTCCAAATCTTTGGAAAGCTCGCGCGATTAGAGTTTCGGTGAATAAGTTTGTGGACCAAGGGATGATTGTTTGAAGAGGTCCATAGAAGTTTTTAGTGGTGGCTTGGCCAAGAGCTTTGATGTCTCCGTTTTTGAGAGCAGAGGTGAGTTCTTCTAACAATTCAAGTGCTTCTTGGCGGGCAGCCCATTCTTTACTTTCTCGTAGGAGGTATTTCTCGCTTACCATTTCGAGGATAGGGCCTACATTTTGAGCCATTCCGCCATGAACGAGGACGAGAGAGTCTTGGAGGGCCTTGCGGGAGGATGCTGGAATTTCGTTTTCTCGAAAGACGTGATGGCTAGGCATAAGGCGTCCTCGTGAGATGCCGTATTCGGGATCGTTGGCTTCGGCTTTTTCGCCGCTAATGAGTTTGATGCCTGGCCAAATTCCGCCTGAGTCTTGCCAGCCCCCTCCGGAGCCGCCTATCCATTCTCCTAAGATTGAGCGGGCGAGAATGAGTCGGCGTTCGCTTTCTTGTAATGGTCCGGTGAGAGATTGGGTTTGGCCGGTGGCGCGCATGAGGACGCCGATGAGGGCGGCTAAGAGGTTAGTGGAAACTGCGAGGCGCGAGCCTTTGGGAATATTATTAACGGAGGAAACCAATTCGAGACCTTGGCCGGGACTGATTAATTTTTCCAAGAGGTGAGAGAGTTTTTGACCTGAACCTTCAATTCCTGGAGGGACGATGCCGGCAGCGATGAGGGCGGCCTTGAGGAGTCCAAGGTGGTCTTTTGCGAAGTCAAAAACTTCCCCGAGATTGTCGATGGTTGCGGTTGTCTTGAGGTCAATAGAGGTGAGTCGGATGACGGGCTCGTCAATAACTCGGAGGTAGGCTTCGATGGGAGGAGAGGTTTTGGAATCTCTGCTATGAACTCCGAGGTCGACTGAGATGTTGAGGACTTTCGCGCCCTCTGGGTAGTCCATGCCGAGGAAAAAGATATCCGACCAAGCGCTATGGGTCAGGTCCATGCGTACGGGGGTTCGTTCTAGTAGTATGGGGGGGCCGGATTGAGGAGAGGTTTCGAGGAGTTCTTTTCGAACGCGTAGCGGGTGATCTGCGGGATGGCCCATGCGAAACATCCATTGATTTCCCCGTACGGTGCGAACAGATTTACGCACCTGATTGGCTAGGGTTTGGAAGCCAAGCTGGTGGTAAGCAGTGGCGAGCGCGGAAGAGATGGCGTCGCCGGGGCCGTCCTTTTTTTGGGTTTCAAGAAAGGTGTCGATGGCTTCGTGAAAGCGGCGGTCGAGAAGGTATTGATGACCTGTAAACGGAATCTGTCCGATGTTCTTTTCAGATAGCTTTGGGGGTAAATGAAAGCGATGGAGGGCATGTAGAAAGAAGAGGGCTCGGACGCGATGGTAGAGGTTATTAGATTCGCGGCGGAGTTGGTCGAGAGCGGTTGCCTCGATGAGGAGCTCTTCAAGGGAGAGACCTTCGCAGGCGGCAGCGAGCGCGGTGTCGCGAGTAGCGGCGTCGGAGCTGGTGATGAGGTCGGTGAGCATGGTGAGTCTGATGCGGATTTTTGGCGGCCTTTAGAAAAAGGATTTAGGCTAACAATTCGACAATTGTGGCTACGACTTCGTCACGGTGGGGGCCTGCAAGTGAATGGGCGAGTTGAGCGCGAAGAAGTCCATAACGTTCGCCTAAGTTGAAGCGTTGGCCGTTGATGTTGAGTGCAAGATATTCGCCATTATCTGCGAGGAAATTTAGGGTTTCGTTGAGGCCGAGTTTTTGTCCTTCTGGTAATCGTTTTTGTTCTGCAAGGAGGTGAGTTATGGTGCGAGCGGGGAGGACGTGCATTCCAAAAAAGCAGAGGTAGTGACCAGTTCGCAGGCCTGGAACGATGAGTTCTTGTTCGGCAACTGTGGGGGTTGGTTTTTCTGAAATACTAGATACCTCATATGTATTCTGACTTCCTGTTCGTAAGCCTGCGGCGACTGTTCCGTATAGGTGGAGCTGAGACTCGTGGGTGGCTTGTACTCCTGAAATGGCGGCGTTTTCCTCTTTTGCTAAATCGATGATTTGTTGCACGCAAGAGTTCTCTTCGAGAGAGCGGAAAAGGTGATCGCCGACTAAGAGGAGGAAGGGATCACTTTCGACGAAGTCTGCGGCAAGGGCGATGGCGTGCCCGTAGCCAAGGGGTTTTTCTTGTTCAATGAAGGTTAGTCGGTCTGCAAAATCTCTGGCGGCAAGTTGGTAGCGTTCGCTTTCTCCTGGAGCGATAATCACGGCGATGGATTCTATTCCAGCGGCGACGATTTCGTTTAGGAGGATATGGAGTGCGGTCTGATTCTCACCTTTGGAATCGACAAGAGATTGGAGAGGGAGGTGCTGGTCGGCAGGGTTTGCCGAGGTGATCACTGCTTTGGTGACTTTCATGAAATTGAATCGGTTAAGAGAATGAGCAAGAGGGTGTTGAATTGGCGAGTCTGGATTAAGACTTACTTTTCTGTGAGATTGAGGCTTGGCAGATGGGTCAGGAAAAGGTCCTTTCTAGGTGTTATGAAAGAAAAAGTGGTCTGCATTCTTGGTTTTAGTTGTCTTACCTTAATGGCGGGGGAGTGGATGAATCTTTGGCCTGAAAAGGCTCCAGGAGCGGCTGCTTTGCCGGTGGGTTCGGAGGAAGTGGGGAAGGGATTGCGTTATCGTGAAGTGGAGGTGCCGCAGTATCAGCTTTTTCGACCAGAGAAGCCGAATGGTCAGGCTTTGGTGATTTTGCCAGGTGGAGGCTATTCGCTGGTATCGGTTGAAAAAGAGGGGGTTGGGATTGGGGAATGGTGTGTCCAGCGGGGTATTACTGCGATGGTGGTGAAGTACCGAGTGAGTCGGAAAGATGAGTCGGGTTATCAGTTTCCGGTCCCTCAACTCGATGCTCGTCGGGGTCTTCGGATGATGCGACATTTGGCGGATGGGCTAGGAGTGGACGCTCACAAAATTGGAGTCATGGGGGCTTCTGCAGGAGGGCATTTGGCTGCGACTTGCGCGACTTTGTTTGAGAAGAGGCTCGAAGTGGAGGAAGGGGATGCTATCGACAAGCTGAGCTGTCGTCCTGATTTTGCGGTTTTGTTGTATCCGGTCATCGGGATGGACAGTGTTTGGGGTCATGGAGGTTCGTTGCGACGGTTGTTGGGTCAGAGTCCTTCGGAGGAGCTTTTGGAGTTGTGTTCTCCTTATCGTCAAGTGACTGAGAAAACTCCGCCGATGTTTATGGTGCATGCTGCAGATGATCATGTTGTGCCTTTGCGTAATACCGCTGAATTTATGAGCGCGTGCGCGGAGAAAAAAGTGCCTGTTCGTGCTGCCATTTATCCGACTGGAGGACATGGCTTTGGCTGGGAAGGGCGAGGGGCGGCGAGGGGGTGGATGAAGGAGTTGGCAGAATGGTTGGAGGCTCTTTAGGACTGAAAATGGTCTAACAAGTTGAAGGTGTCTTGCTGGTTTGACCCGTGGTTGGGCGATTCGGTAGTTCTTTGTTTATTGAGCGTAGATGGAGGCTTGCGGAAAAAGAACGTTTCTGAAACAACTGAGGTAGATTTTGCAAAAAAGATGAAAGTGTTTGTCTTTCGTGATCAACTCAAGCTCGCCTAGAAGATATGGAAAAAACCGAAACTGCGCCTGGCGCGTCCGTCAAGCTCTCCCTTATGATGTTTCTTCAGTTCTTTATTTGGGGCTCTTGGTTCACTACTTTATTTTTGGTTCTCATAAAAGTGGATCTAGCGACGGTTATTGGAAAATCTTATTCTACCGCACCCATTGCGGCGATGGTGGCTCCTTTGTTTTTGGGGCTTGTGGCGGACCGATTCTTTTCCTCTGAGAAGGTGATGGGGGTGCTGATGTTGATGGGAGGCATTCTGATGTTGATGGTTCCCGCTGCGATAGCGAAGGGAAATGGTTCGTTGGTGGTGTGGCTTTTCACGGGCCATATGCTTTGTTACATGCCTACTCTTGGTTTGGGGAATACGATAGCTTTTACCAACTTGCCGCGGGCGGTCTTTCCGAAAGTGAGAGTGTGGGGGACGATTGGGTGGATTGTGGCGGGGCTGGTTGTAGGATTTTTGAATTGGTCTGATAGCATTAATCTTTTTAAAATGGCTGGTTGGTCAGCAGTTGCTTTGGGAGTTTTTTGTTTTGCCTTGCCGAATACGCCTCCTCCTTCAGCTGGTCAGCCAGTGAACTTGCGAGCACTTCTCATGTTAGATGCTTTTGTTCTGCTTAAAAAAGTTCCGTTTTTGGTATTTATTATTTGTTCGACTTTGATCTGTATTCCTTTGGCTTATTATTACGCGAATGCTTCCGTGTTCTTGGGTAATATGGGATTTGAGCAGGTTGCTTCTGCGATGACTATCGGGCAAATGTCGGAGATTTTCTTTATGCTGCTCATTCCGTTCTTTTTTCGAAAATTGGGAGTGAAATGGATGATTTTAATTGGAATGGGGGCTTGGGTTGCCCGTTATCTTCTTTTTTCGCTGGGTGCTCCGGACCAAGTGGCTTGGATGTTGTTCTTGGGGATTGCGTTACATGGTATTTGTTACGATTTTTTCTTTGTGACTGGGTTCATGTATACGGATCGAGTCGCACCTGAGTCGGTGCGTGGGCAGGCGCAGAGCATGCTGGTTTTCTTTACTCAAGGGCTGGGAATGTTTTGCGGCTATAAGGTGGCCGCGAATAAATTATCTCCGGTGGGAGAGTCTTTGGGTCAGTTACAAACTGCGATTGATGCTTCCCGGAGTGATGAAAAGTTAAGCTTCGGGGAGCAATTGAGCCAAATGTTCGCGGTGAAGATGCCGGAAGGAGTGGACGCTAGTTTGTTAGAGAAAACGAGTTTGCTTTGGAAAAGCTATTGGATGTTTCCGGCTTTGATGGCGGGGGTTGTGGGGATTGTCTTTTTACTAGCGTTCTGGGATAAATCTGAAAACGCTGAAGAAGAGTAATTGTTAGATTTCATGAGTAAAAAAACGATCAGAGTTCTTTGTGTGGGAGCAGGGCATATGGGGGCATCTCATGCCAAGGCTTATGCTGGGTTGGATGGTTTCGAGATTTGTGGAGTGGTCACTCGCTCCGAAGAATCGCGCGCCAATTTGTTAGAAGAATTGGGGGGTGAGATTAGGGGGTTTGATGATTTTCATAAGGCGTTGACGGAGACTAAACCGGATGCGGTTTCGATCTCGACTTACCCGGATACTCATGCGGAATACGCGCTTGCGGCGATGGAGGCGGGGGCAGATGTGTTTGTGGAAAAACCGCTCGCGGAGACGGTTGGGGAAGCGGAGAAGATTGTGGCTAAGGCCCAAGAGCTGGGTCGCAAAGTGGTCATTGGCTATATTCTGCGGGTGCATCCGAGTTGGGTGAAGTTCATTGAGCTGTCCCACGGTCTTGGGAAGCCTTTGGTGATGCGGATGAATCTCAATCAGCAATCGAGTGGTGAAAATTGGGAGACTCATAAGAAGTTGATGGCTTCGATTCCACCGGTGGTGGATTGTGGGGTTCATTATGTGGATGTGATGTGTCAGATGACGCGTTCGAGGCCTGTGCGGGTGAGCGGGATTGGTGCTCGCTTGAGCGATGAATTACCGGAGGGGATGGTCAATTATGGGCAGCTTCAGGTGACTTTTGAGGATGGTTCTGTCGGTTGGTATGAAGCGGGTTGGGGTCCGATGATGAGTGAGATGGCTTTTTTCGTGAAAGATGTAGTAGGTCCGAAAGGGTGCGTGACTATTGAGGCGAAAGATGCGGGGGCTTCGGGAGCTTCTGCCGATGTGGATGCCCATACTAAGACGGAGTCTTTGCGATTGCATCATAGTGAACTGGGTTCTGATGGGAAATTTGTGAAGGCAGATGATTGGATTGATACAGAGGATGAGCCGGATCACGACGAACTTTGCAAACGTGAGCAGGAGTACTTTTTACAAGCGATCAGAGAAAATCTCGATCTTGGGGATCATATGAATGATGCTTTGAACTCGATGCGTATCGTGTCGGCGGCGCACGAGAGTTTTCAGACTGGGCGTATGATTGAATTGTAGATTTAAATAAGAAATGAAGCGTTTAATACTAATTTTTGGGTTGGGATTGGGACTGAGTGGATTGGTCCGAGGAGATTGGCTCGAGTTGAGTGGAGGGAAAGATTTGACCGGCTGGAAAGACGGGACGGGGGCGACGACGGTGGCGGGCTATACGATTGCGGAAGGAGTGATTAGTTCGGCTCCGGGTTGTTCCCATCTCATGAGTGCGAAGGAGTACGAAGATTATATTCTGGAGTTTGAATTCCAGCTGACTTCGGGGGCTAACAATGGTTTGGGAATTCATTACCCTGGTGAGGGTGATCCTGCTTACACGGGAATGGAGTTGCAAATTCTTGATAATAGCGCGGAAAAGTATCAGGGGAGGCTGAAGGATTATCAGTGGCATGGCTCGCTCTATACATTGGCGCCTGCGAAGAAGGGGTTTCTAAAGCCGTTGGGGGAGTGGAATTTTCAACGAGTGACTGTGCGTGGTCCTCGAGTCTCGGTGGAGCTCAATGGGGTGACGATTCTGAATGAAAATTTGGATGAGTTGAATGTGGCTTTTCCTGAGCATGTGGGATCTAAGCGTCGCAAAGGGCATGTTGCATTTTGTGGTCACGGTGATGTGGTGAGTTGGCGCAAGGTTCGCATTGTGGAGATTCCGTTTGGAAAGGATCAGGAGGAGGCTTTTTATTTTCCAACTGGAAAAGAAGATCGATCTCCTCTTGAGCGTGGGTTCAAGAGTTTGCTTGTAGGAGGTGAGTTGTCTCAATGGAAAATGGAGAAGGGTCATGAGGGCCATTGGACGGTTGAGGATGGTTGGAAGCTTGCCTATGATGGGAAGAGTGAAGCTGAGGATAAGTCGCTTTGGACTCAGGAAGATTTTACGGATTTTGAGTTGGTTTGCGATTGGCGTTTTGCGGGGAAAGGCCCAGCCAAAAAGCAGCCTATCGTTTTACCGAACGGATTGCTGATGCGTGGATCGCAGGATGAGGTTATCGAGGCGGAGATAGAAGAGCTTGATTCAGGAATTTATTTGCGAGGCAAGGCGGGGACCCAAGTCAATATGTGGAACTGGACGGTGGGGTCGGGGGAGGTATATGGAGTTCGGAATTCGGCAGTGGGTTTGCCTTATAAGGCGGCGGTTACTCCGCGAGTGAAGGCGGATCGTCCGGTGAGAGAGTGGAATCGGTTTGTGATTCGAATGAAGGGGGAGCAGTTGACTGTTTTTCTTAATGGGAAATGTGTTTTGTTTGAAGCGAAGTTGCCTCCAGTGAATCAGTCTGGTGGGCTTGCTTTGCAGCATCATGGTGCGGAGATTGAGTTTGGGAATCTCTATGTGCGGGTATTGAACTGAAGAGGTGCGCGGGGAATTTGATTTGTATTTTTTTCCGAAAGTTCTAGTGTGATGGAGCGATGAAGTTTCTTAATCTGACCTCTTTTCTTTTTTGTCTGACTTTGCTTCCTGTTTTTGGGGGAAGTGCCAAAGAGCGGGCGCTGGAATATTTTACGGTTTTGAAGGCGGGTGAGTATGATCGGACGGCTTCCTTTTTTAGCCCGCAAGCTTTGGGTGATTTTCGAGAGATGATGTCTTTTCTAGATGAAATCCCAGAGGAGGCTGCAGGCCAGGTATTTGGAGTTTTTTTTGGGGAAGAGGCGACTAAAGAAACGGTTAAGGAGATGTCAAATGATGAGTTTTTTGGCAGTTTTATTACTTTTACTTTGAAACAAGCGGAGGCTACTGGGAATTTGAGTTTCGATAAGATCGAGGTTTTGGGAGAAGTTGTGGAAGGGGATGTGGTGCATGTGTTGACCCGGAATAAAGTGACTGTGGGTGAGATTGAAGTGGAGGCAATGGAGGTGATGTCTTTTGAGAAGGTGGAAGGAGAATGGATGGCACTCTTGCAAGGCAGTATGAAGGGAATGGCTGCGCAGATGAGGGCTTCTTTGGGGCAGTAGTTGGGAGTTGAATTTGAAATGCTTTGCGCTTGGTTTCGTTCTACTTTGTGTTGGTATTTTTCCGTCGCAGGCGGATCCGTCTGAGCTCCCGGCAGTGAGTAGGTCTTTGATTGCGGGCACGGTGCCTGTGGTTACGACTCAGAAGTTGGCAGAAGATTTAGGTCAGAAGGCTAAGGTTGTGTTGCTCGATGCTCGGGAGAGGAAAGAGTACGAGACGAGTCATCTCCCAGGAGCGATTTGGGTTGGTTTTGATGATTTCGAAATTGCGAGAGTTGCGAAAATTTCACGTGGGGCTCGCATCGTAGTCTATTGTTCGGTGGGATACCGGAGTGAGAAGGTGGGTGAAAAGCTAAAGGAGGCGGGATTTGGGAAGGTTGAAAATTTGTTTTCTGGTCTCTTTGCTTGGGCCAATGAAGGAAAGCCGCTTGTGAATCAAGAAGGTAAGGCGACTAAAAAGGTGCATGCTTATGATGCGAATTGGGCCCGTTTTCTTTCTCCGGTGGTGATGAAGGTGTTAGAATGATTTCTGATCCTGCGTTTGAGGAGACGAATGGCGGTGATTCTAAC
>CAZUEC010000003.1:11032-23662 GCA_964618865.1 uncultured Roseibacillus sp.
ACGAATGGCGGTGATTCTAACAGTTCGAATTTCCAATTGGGATCAGTCGTTTGGATAAGAGACTTTTAGCAAAGTGAGGCCGTCGGGAGGGGCACAGAAGGGAGCTTTGCGTGTTTCTGGATTGGAGTCGGTGAGAAGGTTTTTGATTTGATCGAGTCGGAGACGGCCTTGGGCGGCTTGGACGGCGGTTCCGGTGAGTAAGCGGACCATTTTGTAGAGGAAGCCATTGCCGGTGAAGGTGAGGAGGTAGCCATCGTTGGTTGCTTTAAGATGGCAGTGACTGAGTGTGCGTTGGTAGTTGGTTTTTTCTGTTTCGTTGCCTCGTTTGGCGGAGAGGTTTCGGAAATCGTGTTGCCCAACAAAGAGTTGTAGTGCTTCTTGTAAGGTGTCTGGATCGAGTTGACGGGGAAGGTGCCACGCGAGTCCGGAGTCAAGGGGGGGGAGGACGGGAGCGAGGGAGAGGCGGTATTGGTAGGTTTTTTCTTTGGAAGAAAAGCGGGCGTGAAAGTTGGGATCTGCTTCATGGCAGTCCATGATTCGAATGGTGGCTGGGAGCTTGGCATTCAGGGCGGGAAGGTAGTTGAAGGGGTTCATGGAGGAGGCCTGGGGTGCGTCAAAATGAATGACTTGCCCTAGGGCATGAACGCCGGCATCGGTGCGTCCGGCATGATGCACACGGATAGGTTCTTTGAGGATTTCCGCGAGGGCTTCCTCTAATCTATCTTGTATGGTATCGGCATTTGGCTGGGTGGCGTAACCAGCGAAAGGCCGTCCGTCGTAGGCGATGGTGAGTTTGAGTCGCATGAGATGAGTGTGGCGACTGAGAGAGCTGTTTTTACTTAATTTCTAGTAATTCAACGTCAAAGACGAGGGTGCCGCCGGGAGCTCCGTTGCCGGGGTTTTCGCCGTAGGCGAGATCGGCGGGGATCCAGAAGCGGCGTTTTTCGCCTTCGACCATGAGCTGGACGCCTTCGGTCCAACCTTTGATGACTCCGTTGAGCGGGAAGGCGATGGATTCGCCACGTGCTACTGAGCTGTCGAAGAGTTCGCCCTTGGTGGTCCAGCCGGAGTAGTGAACTTCGACCATGGAGGAGGCGCTGGGGTGTTTGCTGCCAGTGCCTTTGGTGAGGATTTTGGATTTGAGGCCGGAGGTGGTGGTTTCGGCATCAGTCGGTGCGGCGGCGACGTCTTCGGGGGTTTTGGGTGGCTCGGGTGCTTTTTGGAATTCGAAGAGTTCGACGTCAAAGACGAGCATGCCTCCGGGGCGGCCTCCACCAGGATTTTCGCCATAAGCGAGGTCGGCAGGGATCCAGAAGCGACGTTTTTCGCCCGCGACCATGAGTTGAAGGCCTTCGGTCCAGCCTTTGATGACGCCGTTGAGAGGGAAGCTGATGGTCTGGCCGCGTTCTACTGAGCTGTCGAAGAGTTTGCCATCGGTGGTCCAGCCTGAGTAGTGGACGGTCACTTTGTCGGTGCCACCAGGTTTTTCGGAGCCGGTGCCTGTGGTGAGGACTTTGGAGGCGAGGCCGGAGGCGGTGGTTTGGGCATCGGCTGGTGCTGCGGCTACGTCGGAGGGAACTTCAGGTTTGCTCATGTGGCGGGGAACTTTGGATAAGAACTGGTTCAGTGCAACTCGAAAGAGGGGTTTGCTTTTCGTTGGTTGGGCTGTGAGGCGATTAGGGGGCGATTGGGATGGGGATGTTTTCGCGTTGGATTTGGTTGACGATTTGGCCAATGGAGGGGCCGATGTCATTGGATTGGGCGCCGCGCTGGGCGTTTACGGTTCCAGTGGGATCGAGGCGATTGGTTCGGTAGTTGACGTAACCTGCGCCGAGGCTGGGGCCGGTGGCGTGGTGTATTTCGAAGTGGAGGTGGGCGAGGTATTGCCCATTGGCATTGCCTACTTGTCCGATGCGTTGGCCGCGGACGACAGTTTCATCGAGGGGGGTTTCGATTTTTTGGAGATGGGAGTACATGGATTGAACGATGCGTCCATCGGGTAGGCGGTGTGCAATGAGGAGGGTTTTTCCCCAACTTGGGTCGGGTTCGCCGGCATAGATGACGAGGCCGTTGCCGATTGCATGGACAGGGTCGCCGAGGTCGGAGTTCATGCCTCCGATTCCGTTGAGGTCGTCGCCAGTGTGGCGGCCTCCACGGTTTGCGCTCATTTCCCAGAAGGCTTGGGCATTGTAACTGAAGGCTCCATGTGTGCTCCCTATGGGGTGGTCAAGACGGCTGGCGAAGGGAATACGAAAACGGTCGATGCCGGAGAGCATTTCGAGTCGATGGTCGAAGGGGGGGATGATCCAGCCGTTTTTGAATTCTCGGGGTTCGCCATCGGGTGCGTCGGCTTCTTGGGCGGTGCGGAGACTGCGAACTCCAGAGCGTTCGGTCTCTTTTTGTCCCCAAATCGAGTAGGCTAAGAAGGTGGCGGCGAGGAGGAGGACTGCGGTGGTGATGCCGTGTTTGAGCTTCATGGGCTTCCAAAGTCGAGATAGATTTCGGTGCGTCGATTGGCGCGGCGTCCATCGGGGTCGTCTTCGCCGCTGGCAGTTTCGTTGGGCCGGCGGGGTCGGCTTTCTCCTTCGGCAATGATTTTGATTTGAGTTTCGGTTACTCCTTTTCTGATGAGGAAGTTGCGTACGCTAGCGGCTCGTTTTTGGGATAGGATTTTGTTGTAATCATCACTGCCAAGGGCGTCGGCGTGACCGCTGAGGGTGAGTTTGCGGTTGGGGTCTGTTTTGAGAACATCGGATACGATGGAGAGTTGGCGTTGGGTGCGGGGGGCGAGGGTTTCTTCATCAAAGCCAAAGAAGATGACGAGGGTTTCTCCACCTTGGGGGTTGGGGACGAGGGGAGTGTAGTGGACGTCTCCTCCGGCGACTCGGTTGGCGTAGTCTGCAAGTAAGGCGTCGAGGTTGATTTCAGAGACTTGCCAGGTTCCTTTTTGGGTGGCGCGGGTGAGGTTAACGCCGAATTGGGCTGGTTTGTTGATGTCGTCGGTTAAGACATTGACTAGAAAGCCGGCGGTGGTTTCGCGATTGAACATGGCTCGTAGAGGTTTGGTGGGATTGAGGCGGTATTTGCCTTCTTCGAATAGGATGCACATTGCGGCGATTTTGGCGTCGGAAACGGTATTGGTGTTTGCGAATGATTTGGCGGTTGGAAAATCTTGAGAAAGGGCGGCTTGTAGGAATTTATCACTGATGCTGAGGGAGTCTTCTCCTTTGTTTTCGATGATGATATTGGGGTCTACATTGGCTTTTTCGGATTGTTCGTTTATGGAAGATAATTCAGTATTTGGTCTTGTCTCTTGAGCGAGCAAGCTTTGGGGAATGCGGATGTCATCAACTGACCATTTTTGATTTTGTCCTCGAGTGAGGTCTAGGAAAATGGGTTCGTCTCTATTTTCCCATTCGAGCGCAAATCGTTTGCGACGGTTGATTTCGAGTTCGCCTACTTCTCGTACTTGTTTGAGACGGAGGGCGGAGTTTCCTCCCATGGCTTGTAGACGTTCGAGAGCCTGTGGAGAAATTCCCGAGGTTTCGCCTCCAAGAGCGTGGAAAGCTTGTTCCATGTCTCCTGATTCAAAAATTTTGGCAATTTGAGCGGCTGCATCCGCTGGTTGGGAGGCTTCTACTTTGACGCCGATGGTTTCGAGAATTTCGTGTGAGGATTCTTCGATATTTGATTCTGGTAATTCAGGGAGGGTGGTTTCGGTGGGGTCGAGAGGGGATTCGAGAGGCGGGGTGATGCCTGTGTTTGATTCTTTTTGAGCTCCGAAAATGAGGAAGTAGATGCCGCCTCCTGCGATGGTGAGCATGAGGACGATCAACGCTACTAGGGAAACCCAATTTTTTTCATCTTCCTCGTAGTCCATGTCTTTTTCTAACCTTCAATGACGATTCTCGCAATGCTGGAGGTGGGTGGGGGTTCCAATCTGGGGTGATTCTTGCAATCGACTGCTTTTGGGAAAGGAGCTAGAATTTGTGGTGTGGAAACAAATCAAGAAGATATCATTTGGTCGGGGCATCCTTCTCAGCTTTTAAATTTTTGGACTCATTTGGCGATGAGCCTTTTGGTTTTGGGGATTTTGGGGGGGGCGATTGGGACGGGTTTCTATCTGTTGGCGGGGCTTGTTGTTTTCCCGGTTGGGTGGTCGGTGTGGAAGTATCTCACGATTCGTTGTCGAGTTTTTCAATTAACGAGTGAGCGTTTACGTATCTTCGAGGGGGTTTTGAATCAGAAGATTGGTGAGGTGGAGCTTTATCGGGTTAAGGATACGAATATTCTACGTCCTGTTTGGTTGCGTGTTTTTGGGCTTTCGATTATCAAGGCTGATACTTCGGATCGGACGCATCCGATAGTGAGTTTGGATGCGATTCGAGATGGGGTGAATGTGCGGGAGCTGCTTCGGAAGCAAGTGGAGATTTTGCGGGATAAGAAGCGGGTCCGTGAAGTGGATTTTGACGGATCAGGAGATGGGGATGAGCTGGAATTCGAGAGTTAGGAGGCTGGCGAATTCGGGTTTGTGGCGGGGGAGTGGTGAGTCTCTTTCGATTAGGATTGAGGAAGGTTGATGGTCTTGGAGAAAAAGAAGCTGTTTCGCTCTAGGAGAGCGGTTTTGGCGGCTTCGGGTAAGCTGCCTCCTCGGAGGGCTTCGAGGGCGATGTCGTTGATGACGGTGAGGGAGAGGTCGGCTGCAACGAGGCGTCCGTTTGCCAAGTTCGAATTGGTGTCGTTGTCGGCGACGACTCCAGTGCCACGAATGCGGAAGTCGCTAACGGTGTCGCTACCTCCGGAGTTGATGACGAGGACGCGTTCGGTTTGAGTGACACCGTTTTGGGTGAATTCGACGACGAAGGAGAGGCTGAATTCGTAGATGTTTTCGCAGACGAAGTTATCGGGTTGAGAGATGTTGCTTTCGAAAGATTGGTATACGTTTTCTAAGTCGGTTTGACCGAGGAGGTTGTCGAAGGTGTCGTCGGGATTAATTAATTGGCGGTAGAGAACGAAGGTGGCGAATTGTTGGTTTTCACTGTTTGTGACGGGGTCGCGGAAGAGAAGTTGATAGGCGACAGTGGAGACGTCTCCGCCGTTGTCTTGGGCGGTGTTGATGGCGCCGTCATAACGATCGGTGGCGGCGGTAAAGAAGACTGCGCGGGAGGCGTTGGGGCTGGTGTTGCCACTTGGGCCAGGAGGGTTTTGGTCGGATGAGACCCAGAGCCATTCGAAGTTGTTGCCACTTCTGGTTACGAGGGATTCTAGATCGCGTGACATTTGATCGAAGGCGGCTTTGGCCTCGCGGGAGGCGCGAACTTGATTTCGACTGGCGGTAAAGCCTTCAAGCGCGGTGACGGTGATGGTGACGAGCATGGCCACGATGATGGCGGTGATGGCGAGCGCGACGAGAAGCTCCACAAGGGTGAAGCCCTTACGAACGAGTTTACGAGCGGATGAGGTTTTCATAGGATGGAGCAAGAGTTTTTACCGGCGAACGGCCATGGCGCGGGAGAAAAGAGGAGAGCCTAGGGTGGCTTGAAAGTTGGAGCCTGCCTGGGCGAGGTTGCTGCTGACGTATTGAAAGGTGTTGGCAGGAAGCACATAGAAATCGGCTTGGAAGGCAATGACGGCGTCCTCAAAGTCTGCGCCGGTGGAGGCACCGCTTCCTGCGGCGCTGGTGAGGGAGTTTCCGTCGCTGGCAGTGAGGCCTCCGTTGTTGTCACGAATGAGTTGGCGCATTTGGACAACGTAGGCTCGGCCTTCGATGGCTTGCATGAGGCCTTCTAAATCGTTGGTGGAGTTTCCTAGATGTCTGACTGCGGATTGGACGAGGTAGTCTTCGCCAGGATTTCCGTTGGTATCGGTGAAGGGGCCTAGTTCGCCATTGTTGACTTGGGAGGTGTCTCCTCGGTAGTTGAAGAGTAGGACTGCGCTGTCAAGAGAGCCAGAATTGGAAATCCAGTCAAAGGCTTTGTCGAAGGGGGTATCGAAGGTTCCGATTTCGTCTTGGCGAAGAGTTCTTAATTCTTGTTCTAAAGCAGAGGCGAGTCGGTCTGCATCTTGTACGCTAATGGCTCGACGAATGGAATTGGTGGCGGGACCAAAGACGGCGAGAAAAGTTGTGATCAGAACTGCTACTACTGCGATAGCAAGTAGAGTCTCCATTAAGGTGAAGCCGGAGCGTGAGTGTTTCTTCATAAAGTGAGCGATGAGTGTATTAGGAAGGTAGTCGATTTTGTTTAGCGTAGGATGCTGCTTGTGTCGCGGATGGGAGAGACTCGTCCATTCCGCCAGACGACGAAGCCAGCGACGTCTTGGCCAATGATTCTGGGTTCAGTGGCTCCTTCGCCTGTGACGCCACGGCAGAGGACAAAAGCTGCTCCTGGGTCGGTCGCTCCTTCTTCGAAGCAAAGTCCTTCGGAATTAAATTCATAGTAGAAGTAGGCTGGTTGACGAGTATTCCGATTCCCTCCGGGAAATCTGACTCCTGTTCCATTTGTGCCATAGGTGCCAAGTCCGCTGATTTGGGAGGAAGCAGTTTGGCTTAAGCTGGGATGAAAGAATACTCCGCTGGGTAAGAAGTTGCCTCGTGAATTGACGCGCCAGCTGCGTCCGGTTTCTTCGCCATTTTGATTTCGTTCGATTTCTTCAAAGGCGATGACGACAAAGCGAAGATTGCGGTCTTCCTCGTTGGGCGCGGCATGGATGCAAAGACGGGCGCGAGTGCCTCTTCCGATGGCGAGGCTGCGTGTCTCATCCATGAGGGCTTGGATTTGTGCTACTCCTGAGACGGTGGCTTGGCCTTTGTCGATATTCTGAATTCCAATGGCTGCTACGGATAGCATTGCGGCCATGATTCCGACCACGACTAGAAGCTCGATTAGAGTGAAGCCGTGATGTGGCCGCTGGGTATTGGAAATATTTCTCATTTTTGGAGGTCAAGTTATTCAGAAGAAGATAGT
Source organism: uncultured Roseibacillus sp. (assembly GCA_964618865.1). Lineage (GTDB taxonomy): Bacteria > Verrucomicrobiota > Verrucomicrobiia > Verrucomicrobiales > Akkermansiaceae > Roseibacillus. Next base: position 17,998 of record CAZUEC010000003.1, read on the forward strand.
CTCTGACCAGCTAAAAGCAAGAAAACGTATTTACAATTGCAATTTTTTTGCAGGTTTTTGCTGAGTTTATTGGGTTAGCTGTTAAATGTTCCCTTTCGCGAGCCGGTCATCCATTGCCAAGCAGATTGGACCATATCTTTGGCTTCGGTGTGAGAGGCTTCCCATTGGAGGGTTTCTTTTGCGAGGGAAGGGTCTGCAACTAAGCGGGCTGGGTCTCCTGCTCTTCGTTCTCCGAATTCTACGGGTACTTCTTTTCCGGTGACTTCGCGGGCGGCGTCTAAGATTTCGCGGACCGAGACTCCGAGACCGGTTCCGAGGTTACAGCGGAGGGAGTTGCCGCCGTTTCTGAGGTAGTCGAGGGCTTTGGCGTGGGCGTGGGCGAGATCCATTACGTGAATATAGTCGCGAATGCAGGTGCCGTCTGGGGTGTCGTAATCGGTGCCAAAGACGGTCATTTTTTCGATTTTTCCCTGGATGGCGAGGAGGACGTTGGGGATGAGGTGGGTTTCGGGATCATGTGCTTCGCCAATGAGTCCATCGCCCCAGGAGCCAGAGGCGTTGAAGTAGCGTAGGCAGGCGCTTTTGAGGCCCCATGCTGTGTCGCAGTCGGCTAGGATTTGCTCGAGCATGAGTTTACTCCAGCCGTAGGGGTTTACGGGTTGGAGGGGGTGTTGTTCGCTTATTGGAATGGCTTCGGGTTCGCCGTAAACGGCTGCGGTTGAGGAGAGGACGAAGTTTTTGATGCCGTGATCTCGCATGGCTTCTAGGAGAATGAGGGGGTCGGCAGTGTTATTTTGATAGTATTTGAGGGGGTTTTTTACGGATTCTCCAACGTTGATGAAGGCTGCGAAGTGAAGGACGGTGTCGATCTTGTTTTCTGTGAAGATTTGATCCAAGAGGGTGCGGTCGGAGAGGCTTCCTTCAATTAGGCGGACGCGGTCGTCAATGAGGGCTTCTCGGTGACCGTAGATGAGGTTATCAAGGACAAGGACGTTACGATCTTGGGAGGCTAAAAGGCGTACAGTGTGAGAGCCTATATAGCCTGCTCCACCAATGACGAGTGTGGTAGGAAGATTCATTTAGTTGGGATATTGTGCATTGAAGTTAAAATGGCAAATCTTCCTTCTTCGGAAAGATAAAAAGAGTTCGAATAAACCTTAGCTGTTGTGTGTCCTATGTTCTGATGAAAAAATTAATGATACTTGGCGGGGCTGTTGCGGTTTTGGCGCTTCCTTCTTGTGTAAGTCCTTATGGGGGACACGGTGGATTTGGAGCTTCGTCGGTGGCGATTCATTCGGGAGGAGGGTTTGGGCATGGGGGATTCGGGCATGGGGGCTTTGGTTTTGGAGGATTTGGTTCTCGAGGGGTGGGGTTTGTTAAGCCGGTGCGTAGCTTTGGTTCAAACGGTAAGTTTGTGAATTCTCGTTCAGGGTTGATTGCGAAGAAGAAAGTGCAAGCGGTGCGCAATGCGCAGCGGGGAACGAATTTTGGAGATCGAAGAAATGGGGTGAGGAATGATGGCCGTCAAGGTGCGGTTGGGAATGGTCAGCGGGGTCAAAGAGGAGTGCAAGGGCAGAGAAATCCACAGGGACAAAATGGACAGGGGCAGAGAGTGAATAGGCAGGGACAGGGGGCGGCTCCGCAGAATTCTAATTCTGGTCGTCGTTCGGGTTCATTTAATAATGGGGGTCGAACGCAAGGAACGCGTGGGAGTGGTCAACGTGGTAGTCGGACGACTTTTGCTTCTTCTCGGAATTCTTCTGCGAGGTCTTCTTCTCGTAATTTTTCTTCACGAGGTTCTTCGTCTCGCTCTTCGCGTGGTTTTTCTTCACGAGGGCAATCACGTGGAGGACAGCGGAGAGGCCGATAATGGCTTGTGCTTTGTTAGAAGATGGAGTGGTCAAGCAGCTTGATCTCCGTTTTCTTCGCGGGCTGCTCGTTCACGTTTGAGTTGTGCTAAGGTGATGGGCTTGCGATAGTACTTTTGCATGGCTAGGATTCCGGCTAGTGCGCCTCCTAGGTGACAAGCATGGCCGATGCGAAATAGGTTTTCTCCTCCTCGCTTGGCGATGATTTCTCCTAAGTGTCCAAAGATGGGGATTCCGAGGGTGGGAAGCATGAGGAGGAGGATGGAGGTGGCGAGTAGAAATCCGTTGCGAAGATTATGGGCCCGAATAGGAAGCGGGAACATTTTGGAATCAGGGGAGATGGTCGTGAGTGCGATGAAGAATCCCATTCCTATTCCAGAAGCACCTACTAGAGGCATAGAGCCTTGACAGAGGAGGTGAAGGAGGCCGCCTGCGATGGTGGACCAAGCTGCGGTGCGCCAGACTTCTTGTTCTCCAAAGGTGTCGTGAATACGGCCACCGAAGTAATAAAGAAAGAAGGCGTTGGTGAACCAGTGAGTGAAGTTACCGTGTAGGAAGGGGTGGGTTAAGAGGGTCCAGATTTGTTTTTTTTCGAAAAGGCCTTCTTGAGAAAGACCGAAAACCCCATACCAAGTGTTGAGGGGGCCTTGAATGCCTCCGGTCAAGTAGAAGGGGAGCCAAAGCAGGAGGAGAGTGGTAGGAGCGATGGTGTGGAAGTTCCATCCCGGACGTGGAAAGCGAATACGTTTCGGACGAAACTGCATAAAAGACCCCTTCATGATACAGTTATCGCTTCCAAAGAGAAGTTTTTGCTTAAAAAAGCGAGAAAGGCTGATTTTGCCTGACGGGGTGCGGTGGATGATGCGCTGACGAAAAGTCGCGAAAATGCGTTGGTTGCGACTCAGCGGTTTGAGTCGGTTGTTGATTTGAGTTGAGTTTGGGGCGGATTTGGGTGGCCTGGGTGGGTTTAGCTTTCGCCTTTTGCCCGAGGCTCTGCAGAGACACGATTGCCTCCGGAGCAGGTTACGAAGGGTCCGCCTTCCATGGGAGCGACTCCGGTGGAAGCAACGTCTGGCATGTCAGTTGGTTTGCCAGCGAGAGGGAAGTCTTTGCGCAGGGGGTAGAAGGGGTAGCCTTCCCACATTAAAATGCGACGGAGGTCGGGGTGACCTTCGAACTCAATGCCCATCATGTCGTAAATTTCGCGTTCGTGCCAGTTGGCGCTTTTCCAAATCTCTACAGAAGTGGGGACTTTGGTTCCTTCTTCGACTCGGGAGCGGATTCTCAGATGTTTGGAGTCATCAATATTAGCCAATTCGTATACCATTTCGAAGCGAGGTTCTTCTTGGTCGTGGTCGATGCTGGAAATGTCGATGAGGAAGTCGTAGCCAAGTTTGTGAGCTTCTTTTAGGGCTATTTCTAGAGAAGGAAGTGCGACGACGAGGGTTGTTTCCTGACGGAATTCGATGGTTTCGGTAACGGCTGTTCCAAGTTTTTTGCTCAGTGTAGCTACGTCGGCGGAAATCAATTCGGAGTTCATGCTTGGGAGTTTTGGGAATTCTCGTTTTGGTTTGTTCCGAGGGTTTGTTCGTCTTCGATCTTGCGCTGTAGTCTCATGAGTCCTTCGAGCAAGGCTTCGGGGCGGGGTGGACAGCCGGAGATATAAACGTCGACGGGAATGAGATTGTCGATTCCCTGTAAGACGGCGTAGCTACGATACATGCCACCAGAAGAGGCACAGGCTCCCATGGCGATGCACCATTTGGGTTCGGGCATTTGGTCCCAGATTCGTTTGACGGCGAGGGCCATTTTGTAGGTGACGGTGCCGGATACAATCATGACATCGGATTGACGCGGGGAGAAGCGCATGACTTCAGCGCCGAAACGGGAGATATCGTAGCGGGAGGCGCCTGTCGCCATCAGTTCGATCGCGCAGCAAGCTAACCCCATTGGCATGGGCCAGAGGGAATTTTTGCGCATCCAGTTGATGGCTGAATCTACGCGGGTGAAGATGATATTGCCTTCGATTTTGGAGTCGTAGGCGGCATGTGCTTCGGCGGAATCTCCGGAAGTTTCGCTCGTGACCATATGGGGGGCACTCTAGCTTCCTCTAAACGACTCACAAGTCCGACTTTGTGAAATTTTTCACAAAGTCGGGTTGGCTTGCGGGTGTTTCTTTGGAGGCTTTTGGTGAGAGGCGGGCTATTTTGAAATTCTAAAGGGCTGAGGAGTAGAAAGGAGAGGGGGTTTTGCTTGTTGAAGGGGGCTGAGCGAATTACTGGTCAGGGGTGAGCGTGGAACCTAAACTCCTTGGAAAATCTGAGAATATTCTTCCGACAATGCCTTCGCGGGAGATTCTGGACCGATTTGAGAATTGTCGTCCCGGCCGAGATTATTGGATTCAACTCGATGCTCCTGAGTTTTCTTCGCTGTGCCCGGTGACTGGTCAGCCTGATTCGGCGCATGTTGAGATTCGCTATCGTCCTGGGAAGTGGTGCGTAGAAACAAAGTCACTGAAGTTCTATCTGGCCTCTTGGCGGAATACGGCTTCCTTCAATGAGGAGGTGATCAATACGATTTTGGATGATTTGGTCGCGGTTTGTGAACCCGATGAGATGTTGATTAAGGGTAAATTTGGGGCTCGAGGGGGAATTTCGCTGACAGTAGAAGGGCATCATCACATTTAGCAGAGTTGCCAAATGTGATGATTTTGAATACTTTCTGTACATGGAACAACCTCCTTTGATAGATATTGAGCCAGAAGGTGATGGGAAATCCACTGCGGTGGGTTGTGTCGGTTGTTTGAGTAATCTCATTCCAGTTTTAGTTGTTTTCTTAGTTGTTGCTCTGATTGCAATGGGAGTGGGTTGGTTGATTTGGGGGAAAGATCTCCGTGAGAAGGGAGAAGAATTGGTTGGGAAAGCGGGTAGTGCCGAAAAAGCGGGAGAGGCCGGTGCAGCGACTGCTGAGGGTGCAGGAGGTCAGGCTGAGGTTTCTAAAGCTGCTCAGGATGGCTCTGGAGATGGTATCGTTCAAATTGAAGTTGAGGGGACGGGAGATGGTTCTGTCTCAAGCGCTCAAGATGCGGAAGGGGTAGAAGTGGTGGCGGGAGGATCTTCTCGACGTGGAGGAACGTTCGGATCTTCTACTGGAACACCGAAGGCTGGAGGGGTGAACAATCAGTATGAAGTTTGGGCGGGTGATTTTGCGACTGCGGGAAGTGATTTACGCTTTGAGATGGTTTTCCAAGGTGCTGGTGATCAGCTACAGTTTCGCTGTTTTGTGATGCCTTATGATGTGCAAACCGCGAGGTATTTTCGGGGGGATAAGGGAGATTTGCTTCTTTCTTTTCATTCCCTTACTGGTGAGCCTTTGGTTCCTGGTGAAGGAAATGTGGTGACGCTTCCTTTGTCTAAAATGACGGCTTTCGAATCAAGAGGGGAAATTGCAGGCTGGGTGACTCGTGGGACCATTCCATTGAATGGAAATGAGTTTTCTGATTTGAAGTCTGTGAAGTTGGCTTGGGATTTTGATCAAGACTTGGGAGTTTGGTTGAAAGATCTGAAGAAAAATCGGGGGAAATAAAATCTTACAAGTGGTAAGAGCTAAATAAGCTGATGCGGATGAGAAGATTTATTTGCTGATAGTTTGAGGGTTCTTTTGTCTTGTTCTTGTGAAATTTCGCTTTCGTCATTTCGGCAATCTCATCTGGAGAAGAGGATGGAGAGGGGAGGATGGAAGGACGATTTCACAGGATTGATTTTATCGATCTGAGCGATATGGAAGTGTTGCTGTTT
>CAZUEC010000004.1:0-22034 GCA_964618865.1 uncultured Roseibacillus sp.
GACTCGCCCTCTCTTCAATCCTAGAAAGCGTCCTCCTTCTTAAAACCCCGAACAAAAACAACGTAGTCAGAAGCAAAGTCGGCAGAAAACGAGAAAACCAATTCTCACGAATGCCTCCAAAAGCTCGTTGCAACTTCTCTGCCCCAAAGAGAGCCGTCAAATTGACCCCCTCCTGAGAAAACTCCGAAAACTCCAAAGAATGCGTACTTCGGCTCCAAAGCAGACGCTTATCCAAGTATATCGTATACTGCTTAATGGCATCAATCGTCAGCTGCGCCTTCTGATTGGTTCTATCTAGGATTCCATTCAACATGCGATGTTCAGCAATGAGATCTTTTAGAAAAACCTCTCGCTGCTCAAAGAGTTCATTCACAGTAGCACGCTCAAGCTCTTCATAACGATCCATTAACATCTGCACTTGCTCACCTCCTAACGGCGGATGATTCGCCAACTCATCCTGCAAATCTAACAAAGATACTTGCGAACGAACCGCAACCTCCACATTTTCTCGCACTTGTTTTTGTAACAAACGAGTGCGCGGCAAGCCCGAACGTTGCTTCCGGAGAAGAATTCCCGTTTTAGTATCAATCCCCAACCCCACACTCTCCAAAAGCTCAATCTTCTCACGTGCATTCGACTTTTGAGACCGAATTTTTTGCGTAATCCGTGTAATTTGTTTCTCATACTCAGTCGCACTTTTAATTTGAGCCTGCACCCCATCCTCTCCCGTTCGACTCTCATTCAACTGCCGAATTTCTGCGATCACTTGCGCCAATTGCGGAATATGCGAAAGCTCTTCGAAAGAGCGCTGTAGCGCCAAATCCGTCTGCTTCGCTTCCTGATTTCGTATCGTCGCAATGCGAGATTGCAGAGCCTCCTTTCGCATCATTAATTCCTCATTGTATTCTCTCCGAAATTGAATGCGCTCAGGTAACTGCTCCTGCTCCTGCTTTAGAAAAGCACCCTCCGCCTGATAACTTTCAATCTGCGCTTCTAACAAAGCCTTTCTCAAACGCATATTTTCACTTCGCGCCCGTTCAAAAGAATTCCTCTCGTTTGTAGGAATAACCACTTCTGACAACTCGTCTCGGTCCTGGGCCGTTAACTCAGTAAGGACTCCGGCTCGCCTCTCCGAATCCTCCAACTCCCCAGACGCCTCCAAAGCCCGAAGCTCAGAAGCCTCCAACACGGAATCAATCTCGCCCAACCTTTCAACCAACTCCTCCAAGCTCGCCTCCACCGGTAACTCCTCTTGCAAAACCAACGTAGGCATCACCCCTCCCGCTTCCGTTCGCGCCACATACTCCGCCGCTCTCTTCTGGGCCTCTTTCAATTGCACCGCCCACATCTTCGCCTCCTCCCAAATCGGAAGCGATGCTTGCGCGATGGCATCACCTTTGAGCTCCTTCTGTTCAGAGATTCGCCTCTCAATAGCATCTGGCATCAAAGTCTGTCCGCTTACGAAAGAAAGAAGCAGGAAAAGAATGGGAAAGAGTAATTTCACGCGAACCGAGTTGTAGCGACTTTCATTCAAAAGAAAAACCCTAGGCCAAGTCTTGCAATTCAAAACCTCAAAACCATCTTCTCATCCCAAATTTTGCCCTCCTCTTTCACAAACTGAGCTAAAAAGCACTTTGTCACCTTCAAGACTGGAACAAATCAAAGAAAACACCATCGTCTCCAAGTGTCCCTGACCACCGAAGATCTCGCCTCCACTCTAGAAGAAATTGCCCTCCTCCTCGAACTCAAAGGAGAAAACCCCTTTAAAACTCGTGCCTACCGCAATGGCGCCGACCTCATTCGTGATTTTGAAGGCGACTTTCTCCAACTCGCCAAAGACGGCGAACTCAAAGGAATCAAAGGCATCGGAGACGCCCTCCAACAAAAACTCCACGAACTCGCCTCCACCGGGCAACTCCAATACCATACCGACCTTAAAGCCGAATTCCCCGAAACCCTCTTTGAGCTTTTCGAACTGCAAGGCCTTGGACCTAAGAAAATCAAAGCCCTCTACGACGAACTCGACATCTGCACCCTCGGCGGCCTCAAACGAGCTTGCGAAGACCGCTCTGTCGCCGAACTCAAAGGATTTGGAGCCAAAACTGCCGAAAAAATTCTCGCCGCTATCGACACCCGCGAACGATTCTCCGGACGCTATCTTCTCTCCGTCGCCGCTCACGAAGCCGAACCTCTACGCCACTACCTGCAACAGCATCCCCAAGTTCACCAACTGGAAGTTGCCGGCTCCTACCGTCGCGGAAAAGAAACAGTCCACGACATCGACTTCCTCGTCGCCACCGACACTCCAGAGGAACTCACCAAATACTTCGTCGCCTACCAAGACAGCATTGAAACTCTCGTCCAAGGCGAAACCAAAGCCGCCATTCGCCTAAAAAATGGCTTACAATGCGACCTCCGTGCCGTCTCCTCTGCCCAATTCCCCTTTGCCCTCCAGTACTTCACTGGCTCCAAAGAGCACAACGTCGCCATTCGCTCCCTCGCCCTCAAAAAAGGCTGGTCTCTCAACGAATACGACCTCACCCCAACCAAAGACCACGCTGACGAACTCCCCGACATCTCCACCGAAGCCGATCTCTACCAAGCCCTCAACCTCGCCTACATTCCTCCTGCTCTTCGAGAAAACAAAGGAGAAATCGAAGCCGCATCCGAAAACGAACTTCCGCGCCTCGTTCAGCAAGAAGAACTCAAAGGCACCTTCCACTGCCACACGACCGAGAGCGATGGCCGCAACACCCTTCGAGAAATGGCCGATGCAGCCATCGACCTCGGCCTCGAATATCTTGGAATCAGCGACCACTCCAAATCATCCCCACAAGCACGCGGACTCGATCAAACACGTTTGCTCAAGCAAATCGAAGACATCAAAACAATGAACCAAACTCTCGACGGTGCCATACACCTCTTCGCTGGTTCAGAAGTCGACATCCTGCGCGATGGCTCTCTCGACTTTGAGGACGACATTCTCACTCAGCTAGATTTTGTCGTCGCCTCCGTTCACAACACCTTCTCTTTGTCCGAAAACGAGATGACCGCCCGCGTAATCAAAGCTCTAGAAAATCCCCACGTCACCATGCTCGGCCATTCCACTGGTCGTCTTCTTCTTCGCCGCGACCCCTACCCTATCAACCTAGATAAAGTCATTGATGCCGCTGCCGCCACAGGCACCATCATCGAATTAAACTGCTCTTCCAAGCGCATGGATCTAGATTGGAAATACTGGAAACGCGCTCGTGACAAAGGAGTCCTTTGCTCACTCAACACCGATGCCCACAGCATCGATGGCCTACAAGCACTCCACTTCGGTATCAAAGTCGCTCAAAAAGGATGGCTTCGTAAAGAAGACTTCCTGAACACCCGCACTCTGAAACAAGTCAAAAGCTACCTCGCCAAATAGGAGCTCCAAAAAAACTGCGATCGAAGCCAAAAACTTACTCCGCAGTCACCGCAGCGCGATCATCATCAATCCCACTCTTCTCCAAGAAGTAATCGTATCCCCCCGTATAACGAGTCACCGCCCCATTATTAATATGCAAAGTCGTCTCCGCCAGAGATCGAATGAAATGCACATCGTGAGAAATAAATACGAGAGTTCCCGTATATTTTTTCAACCCCTGCACCAAGGCATCAATTGAATTAATATCAAGGTGAGTAGTCGGCTCATCCATCAAAAGCAAGTTCGGAGGATCGACTAAAAACTTCACCAAATTCAAACGAGATTTTTCTCCTCCAGATAATACTCGAACTCGTTTTTCCACATCTGCTCGGCGGAATAAAAACGAACCTAATACCGCTCGCACCTCATCTTCAGCCAAGGTTTTATTTGCAGCCAACACCTCATCGAGAACAGTATTATCCTCATTGAGAGAATCTACTCGGTGCTGCGAAAAGTATCCCATCTTAGTCGCATACCCCACTTTGCGCTCTCCTCCCTGAATCTCTAAATGACCTGCAATAATCTTCAGCAAAGTCGACTTACCGGCACCATTCGGTCCCACCAGCACAATCTTCTCTCCTCGTTCCAAGACCATATCCAAACCATCATAAATCACCTTCTCACCGTAGGCTTGTTTGATCTTTTCTAACTCCACCACTTTTTGGTTAGAGCGCGGAGGTTCGGGAAAATTGAACTTGAAGACCTTTCGCGGTGCGCGCGGCTTTTGCATCTTCTCCTTCATCTTATCCAATTGCTTGATCCGATCCTGAACCTGCGAAGCCTTCGAACCCACATTTCGAAAACGATCAATGAACTCCTGTACCCGATCCATCTCCTTCTTATGGTTACGCCATGCCTGCACCTTCTGATCGTAACGCAATTGGCGTTGCTCTTGATAAGAAGAATAATTTCCCGTGTAACTCACCAACTCCATCGCTTCCGGATCGATTTCCACCACCTGCTCCACCAAACCATCCATAAAATCCCGATCGTGAGAAATCATCAAAATAGCCCCAGGATAATTGGAAAGATAACGCTGAAACCATAACAAAGACATCAGATCAAGATGGTTCGTCGGCTCATCCATCATCAAAAGATCCGGTTCCATCACCAACAAACGTGCAATATGCGCCCGCATAACCCAACCACCCGAAAACTGATTCGCAGTCTTCTCAAAATCATCTTGCTGAAAACCCAATCCCGCCAAAATCTTCTTCGCTTTGGGCTCTAAAGCATAACCATTCAATTCCGTAAACCGGTCTTGCGCCTTTGCAAATTCAGGAGAATCCATCTTATCCGCAGCTTCTCCCTCCCGAATCGTTCGCAAAATAGTCACCATCTCATCATCGATACCCATCGCAATCTCGATAATAGTCTCATCCGTCGGCTCGCCCGCCTCCTGAGCCAAAAACCCAGTAATGGCATAATCATCCCGCTCCACCGTACCCTCGTCCATCGTCTCCTCATCGAGCACAATTTTGAACAAAGTCGACTTTCCCGCCCCATTCGGCCCCACAAGCGCAACCCGCTCGCCCCAATTAACATTCAGGTTAGCGTCTCGAAAGAGCGTACGCCCGCCCATGGCCTTGGTGAGTTTCTTAATGGTAAGCATTTGTCGGCAGGGACATTGCGAATCCTCGCCCACCTTTCAACCCTCGAATAATAATTCTTTGCAACCTCAACAGCCTCTCAAGCAAGAAAAAGTGATGAAATTTTCACTTCCCCCCCATAACCCCAAACCACCAAACCTCTCTTCAATAAGAAAAGGAGCCTCACAAATCAAAACTGATCGACAAAACCTCCTAAGAACCAACACCCCATCACACAATCGGAACGAAAATAAAAATCCCCATCGTGACAAAAAATTTCCCGAACACATCAGAAAAAATGAAGCGAACTCACTCTGTCCGTGACCACTTATTCAAAGAAAAACAATTCCAACGAAACCACTTCCAGTCATCTTCTCATCTCTATTTCTCACCGCCACTTTCTTTCTAACAAAAACCACACTACACGAGGAAAACAATCATCCTTTGAAACCCACTCAACTCACCAGAACTTAGAATTCCACCCGCTGGCAAGCTACTCGTTCCAACTGGCAAATGGACACCTTTAACCTTTCCAACAGCACTTAAAATCAACCCTTCACCCAACAATCAGGCCCTCCTGAGCCCTCGGTCGCACTTCTCAGCCTCCTTGGTGCCACCTACCTCACACCACGCCAACGAAATGAACCCTTTTTGGGGATTTTTCTCATTCATCCCCTCAAAAAGCTGAGCTTCCCGAAAGAAGCCCAGTTTTTTAGTCCAGAGACCACGATTCCTTCTTGCCATCCGCCTCTAGTGCCCCTAGCCTCCCGCCCCCTTCAAACGACCCGAATCTCCTATGTCTAAGCATAACAGTCTCAAAGCATCTAGCTCCGCAGGTGGAAAACGCTCCGTAATGAAGCGTTTCGAACGCATCAAAGTCCTCCGCGAACGCGGTCAGTGGAAAGAAGGCCAAAGCCCCATCGGCCTTCCTAAGACTAAAGGAGAAAGCTAGATCTCACCCTCTTTTCTTATCGTATAAATTTTGAGCGGAATCCGAGTGATTCCGCTTTTTTGTCGCTACCTCGATGGAAGAAGTTCGTCTCAATAAATATCTCGCCTCCTGCACCGAGTTTTCACGACGTGAAGCCGATCGCAAAATCCAAGAAGGTGAAGTCAGCGTCAACGGCTCCATCTGCGACAATCCCGCCATTCGCGTAACAGACGAAGACACCGTCCGACTAGGACGCAAAGTTCTCTCCCGACGACTCATCGCCGTTGTCGCCTTTCACAAACCACGCGGAGTCGTATGCTCACGCAGTGATGAGCGTCACCGGAAAACAATTTATCACCTTCTCCCCCACAAATACCACCATCTCAAACACGTTGGTCGCCTCGATTTAGATTCAGAAGGTCTCCTCATACTCACCAACGACGGCGACTTAGCTCAAAAACTAACCCATCCCTCCAAAAAGCTCGAAAAAGAATATCTGGTCACCGTTGATCAAAACTTTGAATCCAAAGTCCTCTTTCAACTCGTCAAAGGAGTCCACATTCCGGAAGTCGGACAAACCAAAGCCAAATTTGCGCAACGAGTCTCCGCTCGCCGCATGACCATTATTCTCGAGTCAGGTCTCAAGCGTCAGATTCGCCTCATGCTCGAAACCCTTGGTTTGCGTGTTACCAAGCTCGTCCGCACCCGTGTCGGCTCCCTCACCATGGGCGAACTTCCCCTCGGCCAAACCGAAGAACTCCGTAAAGAAGACATCCAGCATCTCCTCGTCAATCCAACTCCCAAACAATCGTCATCCGACGAAAAATAGGAGCAAAAACTCACTTCATCCTCTGCGAATCAACTTGAGGATTGCCCCCCCTCAAGGACTCCGCTTTTTTAAGAGCAACAAGTTCCATGAGCGAAAACATCGAAACACACCTCCACGAAAAGCGCGTTTTCAAACCTAGCAAAGAATTCTCTAAAAAAGCCCGGATTTCCTCCATGGCTGAATACAAGCGCCTACACGAGGAATCGATCTCCAAACCCAACCTCTTCTGGGCTCGCGAAGCCAAAGAACTCGCCTGGCAAAAAAAATGGAACAAAGTCCTCAACTGGAAAGCCCCCTTCGCAGAGTGGTTCGTCGGCGGTAAACTCAATGTCAGCGAAAGCTGCCTCGACCAACACCTCACCACTCATCGTCGCAACAAAGCGGCTATCATTTGGGAAGGCGAACCTGGTGAAACCCGCACCCTCACCTACCTCCAACTCCACCGCGAAGTCTGTCTCTTTGCCAACGTCCTTCTCAATCAAGGCATCAAAGCCAAAGACCGCGTCATCATCTACCTCCCTATGGTTCCCGAAGCCGCCATCGCAATGTTAGCTTGCGCACGCATTGGAGCCGTTCATTCGGTTGTCTTCGGTGGCTTTTCTGCTGACTCCATCGCCGACCGAATCGAAGATTCCGGAGCCACTGCCGTCATCACCGCCGATGGAGGTTATCGCCGAGGAAAAATCGTCCCCCTCAAAGCCGCCGTCGATGCCGCCCTCAAAAAGCAAAAAGGCGTTCAGACCGTTATCGTTCACCAACGAACAGGCGAAAAAGTCACCATGAAAAAAGGCCGCGACGTCTATTGGCAAGATGAAATCGCACAAGCCTCCCCCGTCCACCAAGCCAAAGCCTTCGACTCCGAACACCCCCTCTTCATTCTCTACACCTCCGGTTCTACCGGAAAACCAAAAGGTATTCTTCACACCAGCGCAGGTTACCTCACTGGAGCCTACACCACCTGCAAATACATTTTCGACATGCGGGACGACGACGTTTACTGGTGCACTGCCGATGTCGGATGGATCACCGGCCACACCTACATCGTCTACGGCCCCCTCGCCAATGGCGTAACTCAAGTAATGTATGAAGGAGCCCCCAATCATCCCGACTTCGGTCGCTTTTGGGACATGGTCGAACGACACAAAGTCTCCATCTTCTACACCGCCCCCACCGCTATCCGCGCATTCATCAAAGCAGGTAACCACTTCCCCGAAAAACACGACCTCTCCTCCCTCCGTTTGCTCGGCACAGTCGGAGAACCCATCAACCCCGAAGCCTGGATGTGGTATCACGAAAAAATCGGCGCAAGCCGCTGCCCCATCGTCGACACCTGGTGGCAGACCGAGACCGGAGCGATCATGATCTCCCCTCTCCCCGGAGTCACTCCCACCATCCCTGGCACCGCCACCCTCCCCTTCTTCGGCGTCGATGCCGCCATTCTCGATGAAGAAGGAAACCCATGCGGACCAAACGAAGGCGGCAAACTCGTCATTCGTCAACCTTGGCCCTCGATGACCCGCACCATCTACAAGGATAAACCACGCTTCCGCAAAACATACTGGGCCGACTACCCCGGCAGTTACACCGCTGGCGACGGAGCCTTCCGCGATAAAAAAGGAAACTTCTGGATCGTCGGACGCCTTGACGATGTCCTCAACGTATCAGGCCATCGCCTCGGCACCGCCGAAGTCGAATCCGCCCTTGTCGGTCACAAAGCCGTCGCCGAAGCCGCCGTAGTAGGACGACCTCACGAAATCAAAGGCCAAGGCGTCGTCGCCTTCGTCACCCTCAAAGGAAGCATCAAAACCAGCGACACCCTCAACAAAGAACTCCGCAACCACGTCGCCGAAGTCATCGGAGCCATTGCTCGCCCCGACGAAATCCACTTCGCCGCCGCCCTTCCTAAAACCCGTTCTGGAAAGATTATGCGACGCTTACTCAAAGAGTTAGTCTCTACTGGCAAAGTTTCTGGTAACATTACCACCCTCGAAGATGTCCAAGTAATAGAAGCCTTACAAAAAAGCATCAGCAAACCCACCCCCTAACCTAACATGACCAGCCTCGGATACCTCTTTGCGAAAGTTTTTGCGACCTTGGGAATCTACCCCCTCGAAAAGTATCGCACCAACGCCGCTTTTGAAACTCATCTCATGAGAGATGCCGAGCGCGTCATCGGACAACTAGCGTGGCCCGACTTAGAAAACATCGAAGGAATTACTCACGAATATTGGAAACTTCGTAAACTTGATAAGAAACAATCTGAACTCAACACGAAGGTCGACAAGCTCATCGACATACTTGACCAATCTCAGGATGCCAGAGCTCAGGCCGTGGAAGAAGCCCAAGAAGCCACTCAAGAAAAAACTACAGAACGAGATAAAACAGCATCTCAACTCGAACAACTTAACCTCGAAAGAGACAACATCCTTCGCGAAGCGCAAGCCATAAAAAGAGAACACACCGGACTCAAAACAAAACTTGAAGTCCTCCTCGAAGAATCCAGCAAAGACTCCGAAGAATCCGAAGACTTCGTCAAAACAACCCGCCAACAGTTAAAAGAGAAACGGATTCGCTTCGAAACCATGCGAGAAAAACGAAGCAACATCGAACATCAAATCGAAGAACGGCAAAAAACATTCGCCTCCCTCAATTCCGAGATCAAAAAAGAAAATGACTCCATCCGTATTCAAGCTGAAGAACAATTCGGAACAATCGGAAAAACCAACAAAGAACTCACTTCCTTACGAAGCGAAATCGGACTCATTGATGATGCCAAGAACGAACTCTTTGCCATAGTCGGACAGTTCATCATCGATAACATCCAAGACCCAACCATCAAACAAGCGACTCGTAAGCGCCGCGGACTCCTCACCCTCTCAGAAGAAGTCCGTAAGTCATGCGCTCGCCACCACAAACTGATTCCTCGCTAGACCATTTTCCAGATGAGATTGCCGAAATGGCTGAGGTGAAATTTCAATCAGTCTTCTTTTTGAACGCAACTCTGTTGCCATTTCTCAGGAAAAACAAAAAACAACATTTCGGCAAAGTTATTTGGAAAACGGCCTAACAGGAGAGAACATCTGCCTTCAGCGCCAGCATTCTCTTCAAAGAACCCTCTCCAAGAAAGTTTGCATGCCCACATTTACGCAAGCCTCTATGACTAGACTTACCGTAAACATGCCAAGTCACATCTCGATCTTGAGACAGCCTCCCAAAAAGATCATCCCCACGCCAAAGATCTCCTAAAAGATTCAACATCACTGTCGAAGACAACAAAGTCGTAGCCCCTAACTGCAAACCTGTCACCGCCCGCAATTGCTGTTCGAACTGAGAAGTCGCACAAGCATCCATCGTATGGTGGCCTGAATTATGAGGACGTGGAGCCATCTCATTTACCAAAAGCCCATCTTCATTAGAAACAAAAAACTCAACTCCCATAATCCCTCGATAACCTAACCCTTCCGCAATCTTCATCGCCAATTCACGGGCCTGCTCGGCAACCTCCACAGAGATCCGAGCCGGCACGATCGAATAATCCAACACATGCTCTCGATGAATATTCTCAGCAACATCATAGACCTCCATCGTCCCTCCTGCTCCTCGTGCCACCATTACCGAAATCTCACGCTCAAACGGAATCCACTTCTCCAACACCG
Source organism: uncultured Roseibacillus sp. (assembly GCA_964618865.1). GTDB lineage: Bacteria > Verrucomicrobiota > Verrucomicrobiia > Verrucomicrobiales > Akkermansiaceae > Roseibacillus. The sequence continues at coordinate 10,460 of CAZUEC010000004.1, forward strand.
CACGCGGAAAGTTGAAATCCTCCCAAACTTGCTCCCAAGCCATCCCACTTTGCACGCGAACCTGACCCTTCCCATCATAACCAAATGCAGCCGTTTTCAACACCCCTTTACCCCCGACCTCCTCGATCCCCTGCGCCAATTGCCCCGCATCTTCAACGACACGAAAAGGAGCACACGGAATTCCAAGGCTTTCTAAAAAGCGTTTTTCGCGTTCCCGATTTTGACAAATCGCAACCGCCTCAGGACAAGGATGCAATCCAACAGCTCGATCAACCGACTCCAATACCGAATAATCGATATTCTCAAACTCAACTGTCGCAACATCCACTTCGGAAACAAAATAAGCATGTGCCTCTTCATCAGAGAACGGCTTCAAAAGCACTTCATCAGCAACCCCCTGTGTAGGCTCCGCCACCTCGCTTCCACTCCAAACAATCGTCCGATAACCCATGCGACGAGCTTCGAGACAAAGCATCCGCCCCAATTGGCCCCCACCCAAAATTCCCAACGTCCCTCCAGGCGAAATCATAGTCTTCACAGCACTTAAATTTGAGGAGGCAAACTCTTCCCTAACACCGTATCCCGCTGCTCTTCTCGGAAGAGCTGCAACTGCTTGCCAAGCCGCTCATCTCCTAACGCTAAGATAGCAACAGCCGCCAAGCCCGCATTTGCAGCACCAGCCTCGCCAATCGCAAAAGTCGCTACCGGTATCCCCTTCGGCATCTGCACTATGGAAAGAAGAGAATCCATCCCACTGAGAGCTTTCGAGCGCACCGGCACTCCTAAGACCGGCACAATCGTCGCCGCAGCAAGCATCCCCGGTAAGTGAGCCGCTCCCCCAGCACCAGCAATAATACACTTCACCCCACGTTCCAAAGCCCCCTTCCCATAATCCATCAACAAATCTGGCGTGCGATGCGCGCTCACCACCCGAGCTTCGTATCTCACTCCAAACTCTTCCAAAATCTCCACCGCCTTCGCCATCGTTGGCCAATCGGAATCACTTCCCATCACCACGCCGACCTGCACCTCTTTCGAACTCATCGCCATTGCGACCAGATTGCGCAAACCCTGCACCACCGACAAGGGCAAGTTTTGTTGTCACCGTCTCTTTTCTCCATGACCCTCCCCTCATCACCAACCTAAACCGTCATTCTCAAAGATAGACAAGCCCTCATCATATCCTTAGAGAAACAGCCATGAACCTCGAAATCTACACCGGCGGCCTCGTTGCCACCAATGGCTACTTACTAGAAGACGGAGGCACCACCCTCCTCATCGATGCCCCCGCTGGGATCTTCGCTTGGCTACAGCAAAAGGACATTTACCCCGACCACCTCCTACTCACTCATCAGCATTTTGACCACGTCGAAGACGCCCACCTTTTCAACGGACCCATTCACGCTTTTGCCCCGTTCTCACATGACCTCACCCTTGCAGAATCAGCCCGTTCATGGGGACTCCCCATCGAAGTCCCTCCTTTTGAAGTCAAAAACGTACTCGAAAATGAAAGCACCCTCACTTTAGGAAACTTTGAAATTCAATTGCTTCACGTTCCTGGACACTCGCCTGACTCCCTCGCCTACTCACTGCCCTCCTCCAATATCGCCATCGTCGGAGACACCCTCTTTCATCAAGGAGAAGGCCGCACCGACTTACCCGGTGGCGACCAACAGCTCCTACGAAACGGTATCCGTCAAAAGATACTCACCCTTCCACCTGAAACTCGCATCCTCCCCGGGCATGGCCCCAGCACCACTCCTGCCACAGAGAGCCCTTATTTCTAACCACAAAAAAGCCGCTTCTCTTCACAAGAAACGGCCTTTTGAAAACTTCTAACCTCAACTTAAAACTTATAAAGAAGACCACCTCCAATAGAGAGATCTTCCAAACCGTCTCCATCACTCACATCACCCGAGTAAATGTATCGAGCTCCAGCATAAAGCTCGATGCCTTCAGTAAGGCAATACGTTAAGCCCGCAAAAGCTTGCGCGAAAAAGAGAGTATCATTGTCATCACTAAAGGCTCCAAGCTGAGCTTTCTTGGACGGATCATTCAGTTGCGACGCATCAGTGAAAGCAACCCCCAAGCCACCACCAACATAGAAACTCAAACAACGAGTCAACGCCCGCTTGTACTGGTAGTTAATTGTGATCGGCACCACTTGGAGTGAGGCAAAATCTTCATCACTATCGAAAAAACCAGCCTCTAAAAAGACCGACTGACTGTAAGTCCCTGTAGGAGAACCCCACTCATAACCCACTCGTCCGTTGTAGAACGCAGCGTCATTATCGAAAAGATAATCAATTCCAGCCCCCACAAAGAGACCCGAATGAGTCAAACACTCAGGACATGCTGACGCTTTAGGAATAATAGCAGCAGGAACAATAGCCTGCTTAGTAGACTTAGGAGAGCTAAAAGACTCCCCTGCCTGACTAAAAGTAACTGATGCAGCAAAAGCGCTGAGCGCGAGTATTCTCATGACCTTATTAAGGTAACTTAAATGTTAATATGAGAGCAACAAATTAATTCATTTTTTTTTGACAGCAAAACCCCTCCCACTCCTCACAATATTCTGCAGATCTTGGCAACATTCATCCTTGCGAAATACCGATTAGAAAGACACCTTGATTACACCAAACCTTATGACGGCGCTTGTAAACTCTGTAAGTTCACTCTGGAACTCCTCCATCGGGAAAAAGACAGTCGTAGCCGTCACTGGCCTCGTTTTCATCGGCTTCCTCCTCGCCCACTTAGGCGGAAACATGCTCATTTTCGCCGGTCAGGAAGCCTTTGACGAATATGCCCACATGCTTCACCACCTCGGTCATGGCTCCGTCATTTGGATTGCCCGCATCGTCCTCCTCAGTTCTCTCATTCTTCATGTCGTAGCCACCATCTCACTCGTCAAACAAAATCGAGCCGCTCGCCCCCCCTACGCTCACGACGCCACCATCGGTGCCAGTAAATCTTCCCAAATCATGATTTGGTCCGGACTCACCATCCTATCCTTCATCATTTTCCATATCCTTCACTTCACCGTTAGAACAAGCTCCGAACTCGCCAAACTCGGTGCCGAAAGCCCCTATCAAATGGTCATCGCCGGTTTCAACAATTGGGCAGTCGTCATTTTTTACGCCATCGCAATCACACTTCTCTGCTCCCATCTCAGCCATGGCTTCTCCTCCGCCTTTCAAACTTTAGGTTTCCGTTCCACCAAAACCCGAGACCTTCTAGACAAAGCAGGCAAAGCATACTCCCTCTTTCTTCTCATCGGCTTTCTTTCCGTCCCTATCTCCATTCTTATCTTTGGCTACGGCAGCAACTAATTCTCACTCTTTTTCAATTTCCAATCTATGAGCACTCTCAAAAGCAATGTTCCAGATGGACCGCTTGCCGAAAAGTGGACCAAGCACAAGATGAACTCCAAGCTCATCAATCCTGCGAATAAACGAAAATATAAAATCATCGTCGTAGGCTCTGGGCTTGCTGGAGGCTCTGCCGCCGCCACCCTCTCCGAGCTTGGCTACCAAGTACAATGCTTCTGTTACCAAGACTCTCCCCGGAGAGCCCACTCCATTGCCGCTCAGGGCGGAATCAATGCAGCCAAAAATTACCGTAACGACGGCGACTCCATACGCCGCCTTTTCTACGACACCCTCAAAGGCGGCGATTTCCGCTCTCGAGATTCCAACGTTCATCGCCTCGCTGAAGTCTCCGGCAACATCATTGACCAATGCACCGCACAAGGCGTCCCCTTTGCTCGCGAATACGGCGGCCTCCTAGACAACCGATCCTTTGGCGGCGCACAAGTCTCTCGCACCTTCTACGCCCGTGGTCAGACTGGACAGCAACTTTTAATTGGATGCTACCAAGCCTTGGAAAAAGAAATCCAAAAAGGAGGAGTCGAAATGTTCACCCGCTCCGAAATGCTCGATCTCGTCCTCGTCGATGGCCACGCCAAAGGCGTCGTCATGCGCAACCTAAAAACCGGCGAAATCACCAGCCATGCCGCAGATGCCGTCATCTTAGCTACCGGCGGATACGGCAACGTCTTCTACCTCTCCACCAACGCCATGGGCTGTAACGTGATGGCCGCTTGGAAGGCTCACAAAAAAGGCGCCTTCTTCGCCAACCCCTGCTACACGCAAATTCACCCAACCTGCATTCCAGTTTCCGGTGATTACCAATCCAAATTAACTCTCATGTCGGAATCCTTGCGTAACGACGGCCGAATCTGGGTTCCCAAATCCAAGGAAGATGCCGAAGCCATTCGTAAAGGAGAAAAGAAAGCCTCCGATATTGCCGACGACGATCGCGACTACTACTTAGAGCGTAAATACCCCTCTTTTGGAAACCTCGCTCCTCGTGACATCGCCTCTCGCTCCGCAAAGGAAGTTTGTGATGAAGGTCGCGGAGTAGCCTCCACCGGACTTGGAGTCTTCCTCGACTTCCGCGACTCCATTGAACGCCTCGGAGAAGACACCATCCGCGCCCGCTACGGAAACCTCTTCCAAATGTATGAGAAAATCACCGGTGAAAACCCTTACCAGCAACCCATGCAGATTTTCCCTGCCGTACACTACACCATGGGAGGTCTCTGGGTAGACTACAATCTCATGTCCAATGTCCCCGGTCTACACGTCCTAGGTGAAGCCAACTTCTCAGACCACGGAGCCAACCGACTCGGAGCCTCCGCTCTCATGCAAGGGCTTGCCGACGGTTACTTTGTCATCCCCTCCACCATCGCAAACTACTTAGCGGACCAAAAACCCGGTCAAATCAACACCGACCACCACGCCTTTACCGAAGCCGAAAAAGGAGCCAAAGAACGAATCGAATCTCTTCTCAAAATCCAAGGAACACGCTCTGTTGACTCCTATCATCGTGAACTTGGCCTTCTCGTTTGGGACAAATGCGGAATGGCACGCACCAAAGAAGGACTCGAATTTGCCCTCACAGAAATCAACCGCATTCGTGAAGACTTCTGGAAAAATGTCCGCATTCCCGGAAGCGCAGACGGCCTCAATGCCGAACTCGAAAAAGCAGGTCGCGTTGCCGACTTCTTCGAATTCGCATACACCCTCTGCTACGACGCCCTCGAACGAGAAGAATCTTGTGGTGGACACTTCCGACTCGAACACCAATTCACCGAGGAAGACCCAGAAGTGAAAGATGGCCGCACAGGACCCGGCGAAGCCAAACGCCGCGACGGCGAATACCAATATGTTTCCGCATGGGAATTCACCGGAGTCGGACAAGACCCCAACCTTCACAAAGAAGAACTCGTTTTCGAAGACGTCAAACCTAGTATCCGCAGCTACAAATAATCCTTCTTTATTTTTCTACTATGAACCTCACTCTGAAAGTCTGGCGTCAAAAAGATCCTGATACCCAAGGTCACATCGAGACATACCCCGCTAAGGACATCCCAACTTCCGCATCCTTCCTCGAAATGCTCGACATCGTGAACGAAGGCATCATCAACGATGGTGGCGATCCCATCCATTTCGATCATGATTGCCGCGAAGGCATTTGCGGAATGTGCTCCCTCACCATTAATGGCGTTCCCCATTCCCCCGAAAAAGCCATCACCACCTGCCAACTTCACATGCGCCACTTCAACGATGGCGAAACCATCTGGATCGAACCCTTTCGAGCAAACGCCTTCCCAGTCGTCAAAGACCTCATCGTCGATCGCAGCGCATTCGACCGCATCGTTTCTGCTGGCGGATACATCGATGTCCGCACAGGCTCAGCTCCCGATGCCAACTCCGTTCCCATTTCAAAAACCATCGCCGACGAAGCGTTCTCTGCCGCCGCCTGCATTGGTTGTGGAGCCTGCGTAGCCTCCTGCAAAAACGCCTCCGCGATGCTATTCGTCTCCGCAAAAGCAGCTCATCTCAACAAACTTCCCCAAGGAAAACCTGAGAAAGAAAAACGCACCCTCGCCATGGTTCGCGCAATGGACAAAGAAGGCTTCGGCAATTGCACCAACCAATATGAATGCGAAGCCGCTTGTCCCAAAGAGATTTCCGCCGATAATATCGCCAAACTCAACCGAGACTACCTCGCAGCCGCAACAAAAGAAGCCTTGGCCTAATGACTAAGTAGTCAGCCCTTAGTTCTGACCTCTTCTCATCGCTTTTTGAATCAACTGACCACGAGAAAAATCTATCCTCTCCTCCAGCGAAGCCGTCCGTAACATCCGCGACGCCTCCTCCTCGACGATCTGGAAACGCTTCTCAAGACCCTCCCCATTCGCCAACTGAATCGCCAGTCCCGGACGTGCATTCACCTCAATAATCATTGGCCCCAAATCCTTCCCAATCATAATATCGGCTCCAAGGTATCCCAAATGCGTCATCTCATAACACAGACCAGCAAGCTTAAGAACCGTTTCCCAATGAGGAATACTATGTCCTAACAACGGCGTCTCCAAATCAGGATGAACCTCAATGGGTTCACCATCACACACCGCGTGATGACTCACCCCCGTTGCCAAATCAATGCCAATTCCAATGGCCCCTTGATGGAGATTAGCCCGCCCATCAGACTCCTTAGTCGCCACCCGCAACATCGCCATCACCGGATAACCATGCAACATCACCACTCGCACATCCGGTGCTCCCCGATAACTCATCGCCATCACCTCATCTGCACAAGAAACAAACTGCTCCACCATCGCGACATCACGCTGCCCCCCAAGACTAAATAACCCTCCCAAAATATTGGACACGTGAAAACGAATCTCCTCCAAAGTCAGTGAATTCCCACTCGCTTTTAAAAAAGAATCACCCGAACGCCCTTGCACCACTAAAACCCCTTTCCCTCCACTCCCGCGAGCAGGCTTAATCACAAACGCCTCCTTATCTTTGAGCAAGCTCCCCAACTTCGACAAACCACCTGGGCTGTCAATCGTACCATAAAGATCAGGGACAGGAATATCCATCTCGGTCGCAAGCTTCTTGGTCAAAACCTTATCATCGACCGAACGGTAAAATTTTCGTGGATTGTTAGGTAACAAATAACGCCCATTCCGAGCATTAATTCCAACCACTCCAAGATCTCCCAGTTCGCGCGGATTCAGAAACCAACGATGCCACCACTTTTCAGTCATGATTGAGGAAAACTTTTGAATCGAATCAACTCTGACAAACGATAACCGGTATAGCGTCCAATCAAAATAATTCCCGCCAAGAGAATCAACAGTAACTCAGGAAAATATTGAGCCCAATAATCAACCGCATGCACTCTCATCAAAAGATATGCCAAAATAGCCGCCACTAAACTCCCCCCCGCCTGAACCAGCGCCGCCATCGGACCATCCTCATCCCACAAAAGCGACATCCGTTCAATTGTCCAAGCCAAAACCACCATCGGAAAAACCGTCACCTGTAATCCAAGAGTCATCCCCATCCTCCAACTAAAAAGCCCAAACCCAATCATCAAAAGACTCACCACCACCACACACGCCGCCACCCTTGGCACCACCAACAAATTCAAACGGCTTAAGAAAAAACGAAAAGATAACCCCGCCAACAACAACATCGAAAACATCAAAAGAGCCGGTCCCAAAGGAATCTCTAAAAAAGACAAAGCTAACAATACCGGCATAAAAGTACCCAACATGCTGATTCCCACAATATTTCGAAGAAAGACAATCATAAAAGCCCCCACAGGAATCAAAGCAATATATCTAAAAACTCTTCTTTCATTCACCGGCAAAGCCGCAATCGAACCAATCCAAGCAGGAGCTCTCGAAAGCGCCTCAGTCGCATCCAAAGGCGCACGGTTCATAACCGTTGTAAAAAAAACCTGAGAACTCTCTCCCCCTCGAACATCCAACAACGAATCACCTCGAGTCCAAACCACCAACTCACCTTTTTCTCGCACTGAAACAGCTTCCACCGATTCCCAATTTCGCCCATTATGAAATTCAATCATCGGAATCGGTCGCTGTGGACCCAACTCTTCGTTTAAAACTACCCCCCAAGCATTGCGATAAGAAATCCCCTCCAACTGAAGAAAATCTTCCATCAAAACCTGCTCCCATCCCTCTCCAATCCCAGCCTCATAACTTCGCCGCAGAAAACCAGCTTCCTGACTATAGCCTTCCCCGAACAACCTTTCTCTCAATTGACTCACAAAAGTCTCCGCGTTTGCCGAACGTTCTCGACACTCTCTTCTCACAGTCTCGCGAGCCAACATTTCAGACTCACTACCTCCAATCGTCTGAGGCTCCACCTTCTCCACCGCACTCGAACGATTTGACAGCAGACGCAAATCTTCCGCCACTAAACTCACCTGATAATACAGTCGCTGCTCTCCCGAGCGAGCACGCGCACTCCAGACTCCTCGTCTTCCCTCCTCGGGTTGAGCACGCTCTTGATATCCATACCCGAGAGAAGCAACTTCTTGTCGCACCACCATTCCTTCCTCAAAAGAAGGCAACCCTAACTCAACTTCAACCTCCTGACCAGTAGCATGGAATTTAACCGTCGCCTCAACAATCCAAGCAGTCACCTGCTCACCAGGAAAAAAAGGAACCCCAAGACGCTTCGACTTATGAACTGCTAATCCAACCGCAAATCCACAGAGCACGATCACCAACCCCCAAAGCAGCGCGCTCTTTCTTTTCATAACAAAACAATCACTTGTAAATTTTCTTTGTCGCCAAATCTACGCTACTGCAATCAACGTAGCCAAGAATTCGTAACGCATTACGCCCAATCAAAACCGGACAAATCAATCCCGAACGATCATTGAGAGTAAACTCCTCTCGCAATTGTCGATCTCCAACCGAAAAACCGAGCTCAACCACAAAACGCCGCTCAACAGTCCCATCTGTATTTTTCACTTTCGCAATCCGCTGCAAAGGCGCCTTAAACAAAATCGACTTCGCATCGTTCTCATCCGTATCTTTCACCAAAAAGCGAACCCATTTCTTCCCATCCCGTTCAAACTCCTCAATCCCCTCCGCATGAAGAGAAGAAGTTCTAGCCCCACTATCTAGCTTCGCTCGCATGAAGTCACCTTTCGTCCCGATTTTCACCCACTCCTTCCAACCTAAAACTTGTTGCTTCTCTTGGACATCCTTCTCCTCTTCTCCATCGAGCGCTTCTTTCGCAGCCTTAGCCCCCTCCTCTGTCATCTCAGCAACCACAGCCGCATCATCGACTTGCCCCTTCTCCCCCTGCAGAAGCTCATCTTCAAGCGCTTCCGACTCGCCGACCACCGGCACACTGCTCGTCAAAAGGACAAAAGCCATTAAGCCTGTTGCTTTTTGAAAACATTTCATTGTTAATGATGTATCTGACTTGTTCACCGGATAATGCAACCTATAAGACAGACCTCATTTCACCCTCTTCAACGCAAAGGATTCCCCCTTTTCCTTGCCTTTTTGGCTCTAAATTCCTGCAACCGAATCCCCACCGAACGCCCGCAGGAAAGCACTCAGGTCGAAGTTCGAGAAGCCTTCACGGCTGCTCTCACTGGACAGGAAAACAAAATCGCCACCAACTGGCTTAAAACCTTTCGCGATCCTCAGCTTACCCGCCTCGTTGAACAAGCACTCGCCAATAACCCCGACCTTCAAGCCACCGCCATCAACCTCAAAAGCGCCCGAGAAGGAACCATCATCGGACGCGCCAATCGCCTTCCCAACATCGGAGCCTCCGGCAACGGAAGCGTCACCCGCAGCGACGGCGACACCTTTCGTTCCTACGGACTTTCTCTCAACGCCTCCTGGGAAGTCGATCTCTGGGGAAGATTACGCGACCTCGAACTCGCCAGCATCGCCGACTACGAGGCCACCCTAGCCGATTACCGTTCAGCCCGCCTCTCTCTAGCCATTAATACAGCCCAAAGTTGGTGCAACCTCATCACCGCCGAAAGCCAATTAACCCTCGCCCGCGAGACCCTCTCCTCCTTCAAACAAAACTATCAGGTCATTCAACGCGGCTACAAACTAGGCACCCTTCGCCCACTTGATGATGCTTTCGGTCGCAGTAACGTCGCCGCCGCTGAAGGAACTTTGAAAGGAAGTCGATTGAATCGTGATGAAGCAGCACGCAATCTTCAAATTCTACTCGGCGTCTACCCAGATAGCAATCTCGTCGCCGCCGCCGAACTCCCCCGCATCCCTCCCATCCGCGCCGGGCTACCAGCCGAATTACTAGCCCGTCGCCCAGACCTCACCTCTCGCCGAGCTCAAATCTACGCCTCTGCAAAACGGGCCGACTCCTCACGCAACAACCTCCTTCCTAGCTTCAACCTCACCGGGAACTCAGGAACCTCCTCCTCCGAACTACGTAACCTCCTCGATCCCGCCAACCTCGCCACCACTCTCGCCTTCAGCATTGCCCAAAACCTCTACTCAGGCGGCGCTCTCAGCGCTCAAGCCCGCCAAGCGTTAATCGCCAACGAACAACAAATCAAACTCTACCAAAGCGATGTCTTACAAGCCTTTCGCGAAGTGGAATCTGCCCTCGCCACCGACGAATCCCTGAAAAAACAAGAGGAATTCCTCAAAACCGAAGTCTCCAATACAGCCCTTGCCGAAAAGTGGGCGGAAAGCGACTTCGTAGAAGGTCTCGATGTCGGAAACCAACCCAGCATCCTAGAAGTCTTAGAAGCTCAGCAACGAGCCCTCAATGCTCGAGCCGGTCTCATTGCGCTTAAAAACAGCAGACTCCAAAATCACCTCGACCTCCTTCTTGCCCTCGGAGGTTCCATCTAATTCATCGCCATTCACTAGGCCCACCCACTCGTAAAACCTGCGAAGGCGGAGTCCCAAACAACTGCGTCACAAAAACTCGCCCCCGATCATCAAAAGATACCGCAACCCCAGTCAAAGACCAATCCTGCTCGATATTAAATTTATGATCCGGAGACCGCAACCAGCCTCGGACCATCGTAGCTGCTAGCTCCCGACCTTGTCCTAAGTCATGACTTGCAATCACATTCTCCCCAATGGATTCAATCCGATATTTCCGCTCAGCTAAGATCGAGCGAGACTCGAAACCATAGTGGCTAATCAAACTCTTCTGTGAATTAAGACTAAAGCTCCCAGCATGCTTTCTCATATAATTGCTGTGCGGCTTCGCAATTTTACTAAGACCTTTGTGAAACTTCAATTGCTTGAGCCCTTGAGAAGCTCGGTAACGATTAACCTCATTATGAATCTCTGTCGCCAAGTCTGCTTCTTGATTAGAAGAAGTCTGAGGAAAATGACCCGTCTGTCTCACCGAAACTTGTTCAAATCCGCAATTCACCAGAAACAACGTGGACATCAAAAATACGAAAACTTGAGTGATCTTGATCATGAGAAAAACAATTCAGTGAGAATCAAAATTATGACATAATTAATAATTTACCAAGCTTAAAATTCTAAAACTTAAGAATATCTCCTCCGCCCAAAGGTTTGAGGTTCACAACAAATTTTCGAACTCAATTGATTGAATTCAAGTAAGTCAAAAATAGTTCTTCAACTCATGACAACTTCAACTCTCTGGATTCTATAACTAGAAAACAAACGCGAAGAAATTCCTAACAATTTTTGGTTGGATAGCAG
>CAZUEC010000005.1:0-20704 GCA_964618865.1 uncultured Roseibacillus sp.
CATTAAAGGAGCGCGTCTGTTAGAAGAACAAATAGAACGTCGGTTCAACCGGTGAGGAGTGCCAAAGGCATTCGTAAAATGCTTCGTAAACCCCTTCGTCTTATCGCGACCATAATGAAAAACAAACTCTTCCGGCACCCCCTTCTCCCGAAGCGGCTTCATTTTAGAAGCCATTTCATCCAAGGCTTCATCCCAACTAATCCGCTTCCATTTCCCCTCTCCCCGCTTACCAACCCGCTTCAACGGGTAAAGCAAACGCTCGGGATAATAGGTGTAAGAAATCATTCCCTGAGCCTTAGAACAAATATTGCCCTTACTGTTTGGATCGAGAGGGTTCCCCTCAATTTTCCGAACACGACCATCCTGCACCCAACCAATAACCCCACAGTGAGTAGTACACCCAAAGCAAATAGTAGGAATCGCTTTCGCCTTACGGTAATCAAGCTTGTTCGCAATCAGCTTTTCAAAATCAATCTCCACTGGACCACTTCCCAAGCGTCGAACCATAGGAATAGCAAGTGACCCTGCTCCGAGAGCAAGCGCAGCTCCTGCGCCTAGCTTGAGAATATCACGTCGTTTGACTTCCGGCATACTAACAGATTGATAAAAATAAATTTACAGAAAAAAGGGCTAACCCAGTTGTCCTCCGATCACGATCCAATGTCGAATTCCGTACAGCCCAGCAACGATCAAAAAAGTGCGCAACAGCAGCGTTTTTTCAGGCTTCGTGATTGCAAGAACCAGTGGAATCAGAGCTCCCAGCCCCAAGACCAAAATCCAAACCATCACACCTGCTCCCGCACTCAAGAACAACAACAAGAGAGTCAAAACCGTCAATCCACCCAACACCAATTCCCATATCCGAAAGCGACTGCGATGCTCACTAGACTCCTTCATGAGAAACAATGGAATCAAAAGTCCAAAGTGAAAAACCGAAAGAGAAATCACAATCGGCAAAAGCCCTTCTTGCCAGAGAGGGTAAGACTTCCCCTGACGAAGAACCAAGCCCGGATAAACCGCTAAACCAATTGTCGTTAATCGAAAAAACCAAAGCACCAACGTCTCCAATTTTCCTGCTGAAGAATTTTCCTTTCCACGAAAACTCACCCAAACAAAGAAACCAGAAAGCAAAAAGAGCATCAAAATTCGTGCTCCCCACGAAATAGCAGAAGTCAAATTCCCCTCCGTCAACACCAACAAAAAATCTTGTGGTCGCGTCAAATCAAGAATCAAAAACACCGCCCCCAACACTCCACACAGCAAGCCTCCCAGAAGCGCATTTCGCCCTCGAGATTGCGCCAAAAACCAACTACTCCAAAATCCAATCCCTGCAGCCACCCCTGCTAAAAAAAGATAAAAAGCAACTTGAATCCCAAACGGCTCCATCATTGCCCCCCCTTCGTCTTAAAGTTATCCTGTTCGTAAATGGGATCTTCGTCTCGGTTAGACAAACTGACTCCAAGATTCGTTTTCGTTTCCATCCAAGCCTCGTGCCCGATGTAAAGAACGGAAGGCTTCGTATCAGCATCCTCCTTCCAAGCCTTCGCCTTCTTCTTTTTCACGATTTGAGTGATCGGATCATTTTCATCGCCAAGATCGTAGAACTTAAGCGCATCAGTAGGACAAGCATCCACACAAGCCGGCTCTAGCCCCAACTCGGTTCGGTGAGTGCAAAGATCACATTTTTCTGCTTTTTGACTCTTCTCGTTGATGAAAATCGCACCATAAGGACAAGCCGTAACACAAGCCTTGTTGCCACAGCACTTCTCCTCCTCGATCACCACCCGCCCATCTTCCAATCGCTCAATGGCAGAGGTAGGGCAAACATTAAGACAAGGCGCATCCTGACACTGCATGCAAATCAGCGGGACAAAGGACAACTGCTGCTTTTCTTCAGGTTGCTCCAAATAGCGCACCCGCATCCGAAAGTCGCCTAACGGAACATCATGCTCAGTCTTACAAGCAACACTACAGGCGTGACAACCTGTGCAGCGCTCCAAATCAACGAGAATAGCCGCCTGCTTAAAATCTTTACGATATTCCTGGCCAACTTTTTCCCAGGGAAGAACTTCAGGCATCGAGACCCCCTTCTACTACCCCAATTTCACTTGAGACCTCGAAAAGAAACACTAGGAACGGAATTTGAAAACGACGACCGCCGCAAAACGGGGCATCACTCATGTTTTCAAAAAGCTTCGGCTACAAAACCACATACGTCATTCCATTGTATAACAACCCACCCTGTCGAGGGAAAAATTTTGAGACCCCTCTCCTCCCCTCCTAAGCGCTTGCTTAGAAGTAATTTTCATCAAAAAATTTCCCCGCCCCCCATTTCCTCCCGACAAACTGGTCACATGTGTCAAAATCGTCACCACGCGATCATCGTTGGCAAAACGCTACAAAGGCATTAAGCCATTCCCAATGAGTGAACTCTTTATGATCGTGGGCTTTGCCCTCGCCGCCTATGCCATTGTCGCAAACGACTCCATTCAGACTCTCGGCACCTTCATGAGTTCAAATGCGAACCGCCCCTGGTGGTATCTCTGGATTTGGATTTCCGGCATTCTCGTCGTAACCGTATCTTGGGGATGGTTTGCCAATAATGGCGACCCTGCTTTCGGCAGACTCATGTCTGAAAATTTAATCGCAGAAAGAAAAGAAGTGGCCTTCCCAAAACAGTTCACTTGGCTCTTCGTCATTCCGCCCCTTTGTCTCGTCATTCTAACCCGAATGGGAATCCCAGTCAGCACCTCCCTCCTTGTCCTCACCGCTTTCAAAGGATTAGTCGCAGTCCAAATCGGTGAAGATGCCAAAACTGCCGGAGCCCTCTTCGGCACCATGATGAAGAAATCCCTAGCAGGCTACGCCCTTGCCTTCGTCATTGGACTCGTCGTCGTCCGTCTCGTCACCGCCACCCTCGAAAAGAAATTCCACAACCAACCCGAAGAAAAACGAAACAACCCCCATCCTAGTTGGATGGTCTTTCAATGGCTCTCAACCGGATTCCTTTGGTCCATGTGGCTCGTGCAAGATTTAGCAAATATCTTCGCCTACCTTCCCCGCCAATTGCAGGGATGGGGTTTAACGCTCTCTCTCATAGGCATGGTCTTACTGCAAGGTTACCTCTTCCGAGAACGAGGAGGAAAAATCCAAGCTGTCGTCACCTCAAAAACAAATACCCTCGATATCCGGTCAGCCACCTTCATCGACTTATTCTACGGACTCATTCTACTCTTCTTCAAAGTAGACTACATTCCCAAATTGTTCGCCAAAATGGGAATGGCAGTTCCCTGGCCCGAAAAGCTCCCCATGAGCACCACTTGGGTCTTCTTAGGCCTCATCGCCGGGAGAGAAATCGCCTTAGCCATGCTCCTCAAACATCGGAATAAAAAAGAAGTTTCCAACCTCGTCTTCAAAGATGCAGGAAAAGCCTTCTTAGGCTCACTCATTGCCTTCGCCCTCGCCATCCTGCTACCCATTTTAGCCCTCAGCTTAGCGGGAAATCAAAATGAGCAAAATCCAGAAAACAAAACCCCAGAAAACTCGGAGACAGTCAAAGAAGGAATAGAATAGAGAACCCCTTCAAATACTATCACCCTTAATTCTGATGCCGCACATCTTCTGCCAGTTCAATAAAGACCACTTCTTCCGCAATCTTAACCGACAAATCTCCCACCCGCTCAAGAGCTCGGCTCACAAAAATGAGATGCAGTAATTCCGCCACCCCCTCTTGACGCTCCTCCACCATTCGACTCAAAGACTTCACGAGACGCTTATGCAACTTATCCAAAGCCTTATCTTCCTGCGCTAACTTCTCAGCAGAATCCACATTCATATCAAAGAATGCAATTCCCGCCAAATTCAACTGCTTACTAGCAAGAGCATAGACCGGCTCAATCAAATTAACTTCCGACGGTCGTCCTTCCCGAAGAATTTTCCGGGAGCGTTTAGCCACTTGGGTCGAATGATCTGCCAAGCGTTCTAAAGTCCGAGCCACATTCATACTCCCAATAATCATCCGAAGATCACGACCCTTCGGTTGATGCTCCGAAAGAAGCTGCAATCCCAATTGCGCAATTTTGATCTCCACATCGTCGATTTCATCGTCCGCAGAAATCACCTCCTGACACAATCCAATATCCCCCCTAATGAGACCATCTACCGAAAACTCCAATTGCTTTGAAGTGAGTTGATAGAGTCGCAACATTTCGTCACGAAAATGCGCAAGACTATCGGCATAAGTCGGACTATCTAAAATTCTTCGAAACATTGGATTAAATTCAATTAAACAGGAAATTAAAAAACAGCACTGAACATAAAGAACACGAATTCATCCTCTCCCTATACGCCGCAAACTATCCTCAAAAAATTTTAAGAAGCCCGCGACCACTCTTCTAAAAAACCTGACGTATTAAGCTCATTGGTTTGTAATAAAAGGAACAAGCCGCACCTACTTTCCGCCAAAATGAAATCCCACGTTGCTCAGCAAGAGATTCAAATTATGCCTCAAAGCAGCTGAGATATCAGCTTGATCCACCTTCGAACCCTTAAAACGTCCCCAAAGGTCACGCTTAGGCTTCTTCTCTTCTCCTTTATCTTTTGCAAACTCAGCATCCAATTTATTAAAGAGCTCGAGAACCAACTTAGTGTGAGCAGAACGCCAATCTGGTGAACCAATATCGTCGCCAATCGACAAAGCCTCTTCTGGTCGTAACACCTGACCAGTATTATAAGTTTGGCCATTCACGGTCAGGCGAATCTGAGAAGCTCCCACATACCCATTCGGAGCAAAAGTCAGCTCCAAATAAGCAACCGCATCAGGCCGAAGAGCCGAAACATGCTCCACCCTCATGGAGATAAAAATCCCTCCATCAAGATTCTCCGTTACCGTGGGCACATGCGTTCGATAATTCTGACTATCGATGGTATAGCTGGCAGTCCTTTTCGCGGACCAACCATTGAGACTTTGTCCCAAGCTCTCGATATCAATACCAAGGCCAAAAACCTGGCAAAGACTGGAAAGCCCAACTGCGATCATAATTGTGATAGATTTCATCTTTCTGTTGTATGGAGTAATTTTTTTTATTTTCGAAATAAGTTCTAAAAAGCAGCTCGCCCTCCAGTGTGCCAAAGGAGAGCAGAGGAATCGCCGTTAATCTCATCCGAGAGAAGCTGCAACTCGAGCCCTGTCGTAATAAGAAGGTAATCTTGTAAAATGTGCCAATCGAGCCCGAGATAAAAAGAATGGAGTTCATCCGCAGGTAAAATGTTAGAAAAACCGAGAAGAGGTTGCGTACTATCACCAACCGCACCGGGCACTCCAAACCCAACAGACAAACCTGCCTCATCATCAGTATCGGCATAGTTATAACGTCCCACTAAACGCAATGCATTTTCCAAAAGCCAATAACGACTTGTGAGAGTCAGCCCCCAAACAGAATCCTCATCACCATTAGCAAAAAGAAAATCACCCGCAAAATCAACCTCACCAGTACTCACCTCAATTCCAGTAGAAACCAAATGACGATATGCTCTTGGAATGGCTCCATTCAGCCCAGGACTCGTATTGTAAATATAGTCCAAATGCCAACGTTGATGCCCCGGAGGAACCACCACATCTTCATCTCCAGCTTCAGCGATCACTTCTCCATCAAACGTATAAGCCAAATTAGCTAAGATAAAACCACCTCCGGAAATCTCCGGGAGATACTCATCCAAACCATCACTAAACCAACCCAAACCTAAATCCCAAGGTCCATTGTTCACCTCAACTCTCACTCCAAGAGAATTAGCGGGAGCAATCTGCTCTACAATCGGAGAGAGTCCCGGCGCAACTCTTACACTCGGATCCTGTCGATACTCCTGACTGAATGGAGGACGAAATTTCCCAACCTCAAGCTGAGTCGCCTCATTCACCTGCACCGTAGCCTTCAAAGCATCGATTCCTTGAACCCCATCTCCATCCGCGATCACCCGCCCTTCCAAATCTGTATTGTAAAAAGCCCGCACCAATCCTCCGAGACGAATCCTTCTGATCTGACTATCATTGACATCTTCATCAGCACCAGAATCATCGGCATCAATTTCCCCTGCCACAATCCCCCACTCCGCTAAGCCATCAATAGCAACTCGCTGCACTGCTTGATTACGCTCATTTTCATAAACCAAAGCCAACGGATACAAACGGTTTTTCCAACGATCAGAATAATCACGATCATCACGCAAAACCTCATCTTCTTCCCGCGTTTCTTCCAACGGCCGCTCAGCCTCCTTCTTTTCCTCAAGAAGCTTAGTCACCGTCACCTCTTCCGCCGTAATCTTCCCCTCTAATAGATCCAAAGCCTCGTTAGCAAACGCTGAACGCAAGCAACAAACAAAAACTAGAACTCCGAAAATTGTTTTACTTCTTCTCATCTTGCTCCGTTTCTTTTTCCTCTTCCGCTTTCTTCTTCGCTTCTTTCTTCTTCTCCTGCTCTGAGATTAATAAAGCAGTCTCCGCCTCTTTCTTCGCCTGAGTCTCTTCCTGCCTTTTCGCAAAGACACTCACCTGTCGAGCGTAGCGAGACAACCCCTCACTTGGCTTCAAAGTAATCGCCCTCTCAAGAAAAGGAAGACCTTCACGATAAGCCTTCTGACGCACTAGCATTTGGCCCATACTACGATTTGCCAAATACTGAATATCCGAATCACCATGCTTAATCGCCAAATCAAATTGACCCGCCGCAATACCTCGCAAGCGAATCACTTCCTCTTCACGGTCCACCGTATCGGAAAGCTGTTCATGCAAAATTCCATTTTCTACCAACGCCTTTCCATTCAAAGGCTCCAATTCTAAAACTTGCTTCACCAAAGCACTCACCTTGGGAAGATCGTTCGAATTTTTCGCAATCTTTGTTTCGATTAGAAGAAACTTGACCCTCTGATTACGAGTCAGCTCATCTCCACTTTTTTCGCGAATGGCCGCAATGAACTTAGAAGCTTCTCGAGGAGCTCCATAATCCGATAAAATCTTCGCCGTTCGCAAACTACGCTCCGCATCCAAACCTTCCGTCTTAGTAATTGCTCCCAAATAAGCCCCCAAAGCCAACACCGGTTTTTTTTGATCACTATAGATATCACCCAAAGTATTCAAAGTCGCCGCATCCGCCAACCCCTTCAAACGCATCACTTCGAAATTCTCTGCCGCCCGCAATGGCTGCCCCAGATTCAAATAACAATTGGCCTGCATCTTCCAAAAATCTGTTGCTTCAGGCGTAGAGGCCAAGAGATCTCCTAACATCGCGGAAGCTTCCGCCCACTTCTCCTGCTGATAGAGAGAAAGCGTCAACCCCGAACGCCACTGCGCCTCATCGGGATTCAATAAATAAGCCTGACGATAGGCCGACTCCGCCGCTAACGGCTTTTCTTGTTGGGTGTATGCATATCCCAGTAAACCATAAAGTAATTGATCCGCCTCTCCCAACTGAATCGCCTTCTTCAAATGAGGCAGCGCATCTGTAATCCGATCCTGACTCGCATAGAGCAAAGCAAGATACTTATGAGCACGTCGAAAATCAGGATGCCCCTTAATCGCTAATTTATAAGCCCGCTCTGCATCAGAAGTACGGTCATTCAAGTAATAAAGCTGAGCCAACTGAAAAACCAGAGCCGGACTCACCTCCTTAGGCTCCACTCCCTCCTCGATCGGATTCTTCCGCTTCTTAATAAAATCGACAATCTCCGCCTCCGCTTCCCGGAAACGAGCATCAGAAAACAAGTCCGCCAACTCAGCGAGCAACTCACTCTCCTCAAGATCCACCTTCGGCTCCACTGGAGAAAGGAAACCAAAAGCCCCAACAAAACCTTTAATAAATTCCGGACTCCGAAATTGCTCCTTCGAAACCTGAAAAGGATCCGCACTAAGTTGAGCCACAAAAAGGGCAAATAGGATGATTATTCTCATTACGTCTTCACTCGAAAGTTGAAAGGAATCTCTGCCATGGTCACCGCTTTGCGCCCACCTTTGATTCCAGGTTTAAATTTCCACCGCTTTGCTGCATTGAGCGCGGCCTTATCCATAGAAGTATATCCAGAAGTCTCTTTCACCTTCGCATGAGTCACCAACCCACGCTCATCCACAGTGACCTGAACCACCACTCGCCCGCCTTGCTTCTTCTTGAGCAAAGCCTGCGGAAAACGAGGAGCAGGCTTACTAACCGGACGAGGAGGCGTATCAATATCATTCCCACCCAAGGCATCCGGATCATTAGCAACAGTGAAATTTGGCTTCAAATCAATCAACAGCTTGCCACCAATCCCTGTCCCAATATCAAAAGGAATATCTGCGATCTCAATTGGATCAGGATCAGGATTGAAATCAGGCTCCGGTTCTGGCTCCTCTTCCGGTGGAGGGGGCTCCTCCTCCAACTCAAACTCTTCGGGAGCTTCTTCCACTTGCGCCACCTCCAACACGCTCGTCTTCGTCTTCTGTTCCCCTTCCAGCTTTTGCATCAACGGAATAATATAAAAGACCAAGAAAGTGAAAACCAGCCCCCCCACAATCGCCGCCGCAATATTCAGCGGACGATTGGACTTAGGAGGTCGATAAACATGTCGTGATGCGAGCCGGCTCATAACTTATCCCTGCGTGAAAGTAACTAATTCTGCCCCCGCCTGTCGCACCTCATCATAAACGCGGGTTCGCACCCCGTGCTGCGCTTGCGGATGCGCTTGAATGATGACAGGAACATCCTCCTCCTGCGAAACCGCATTGCGCACAATCGTTCCCACCGAATCTAACGAAACCCGATTTCCCTCGTAAGCCACCACATTATCCTTCGCGAGAGTAAAAACCACCGTCAGTTTATCCTGCACCGCTGACACCGCCGAAGAATCTTCCGGCAAAGGCAAAGGCACTCCGTCTTCTTCGACAAAGACCGCCGTCACGATAAAGAAAATCAACAAAATAAAAACACAGTCGATCATCGGTGACAAATCCGGCTCCGGATCACCTTCGTCGTCTCGTCCTAATCTGCCTCTTCCAAACATCTTTTAACTTTCAGTTGAGGTTGTAATACGATGCTTAACCACCCCCGCCGCCAAACACTCTTTGCCAACATCATCCACCAAACCCGTGTGAGCCAACGCATCTCCCTTGATAATCACATGCGCTTCTTCTGGGCTGGCCTTTTCTAACAAAAGAGGAGTCACCACCTGCTGCACTCCAGATAAACCAATACTCTTACCATCATAGAAAACCTTATTGTCTGCCGTGACCGCAAAAATAATACTATTTTTCTCCAAAGAACTTGCAGTCTGCGCCGCCGGATCGTCCACCGGCACCTTTGGCTCCTTCACGAAGACAGTAGTCACGATAAAGAAAATCAGCAGAATGAAAACACAATCAATCATAGGCGAAAGGTCAGGCTTCGCCTCCTCATCGCCTCCTGCTAGTGATGGACCGTCTCGTAACACCTTAGATTGATTTAAATTTAGTGGTTACAATTGCCGCCTGCAGCTGACTCAAAACAGTCGCCACTTGATTCCGTTTTTCTCTCACCACCAACGCAAAAAACATTCCTGGCAGAGCCACCACCAAACCGGTCAAAGTCGTAAACAAAGCCTCTCTCATTCCGGAAGAAATCATCTCCACACTCTGCTTCCCTCCCCCCGCTGCCAAACCATCAAACATGGCTAACATTCCCATCACCGTTCCCAACAACCCCGTCATTGGCGCCGCAGCCACCAAAGCCGTAATAATAATTAACCGTTGGTCAATCTTACGCACCAAAACATCAAACACCTCATCAAATCGTCGTTGCACTCGCTTCACGGATAGTCGTGGCCCCTGCACCGCATAACGAATAATCTCACCCAAACGACCTTCCCCCTCCTCTGGATGCTCAATCCAACGCTCCCACTCATCTCTTCGTTTCGTAGTCAAATTCCCTTTTAAAACGAAAATCACCGCCGCGATCGAAGTAATGTACAACAACAAAGCTACTCCCGCTAAAGCAGCCATCACTGGCCCCCCATTGCGGAAAATATCTAAAACCTCCTGTACGTTTTCTCCCATTCAAGTGTTAGGCTGGCGCGAGTTCCTTCTCGTCAAAATCATCATCCTCGGGCGAATTTTTATCCTTCTTTTGATTACCACTATCCTCTTCCAGTTCCGTAGTTCCATTCAGAATCGACAAAGCCACCCCTTGCGCCGTGTCAAAACGTGCGCGCGCTAAACTTTTCAACATCCCATGAATCACAATAATCGGGATCGCCACCACCAAGCCTTGCGCCGTAGTCACCAAAGCCGCTCCAATTCCTTTCGAAAAATTCTGTGCGTTCCCCGTGCCATAAATAGCCATCGCATCAAAAGTCTTCATAATCCCGAGAACCGTTCCCAACAGCCCCATCATAGGAGCCGCCGCTGCCACCAGCGCTAAGAAAGGCAAAAAACGTTCTAAGCGAGGCTGAATCGCACTCAACTTCTCCAACAAAGCATCCTCTAAAATACGGCGCTTACCGTAGAAATTCTCCACCCCCGCCTTCACCATCTTACCAGAAAGCCCTATGATTTTTTCCGTCTTCTCAAAAGCCGCATCCTGATCTTTATCCAAAAGAGAATCCAAAATATCATTCACCCGCCTGCGGCTTGGAATCGTAAAGTTCGAAATCTCAATAAACTTAAAGAGCGCAATGAGAATCGCCACCGCTCCCAATCCCAAAATCGCATAACCCACAACCCCGCCATCCTCGATTCGATCTCGTAGCGAAGGCGTTTCCGTCTTCGCCTTCAGCGCCTTTCCCGAAGTCGCATCGATGGGAGGTGTCGCCGACCCCGTTTCCACCAATTGCTTAATACTCTGCCCCTCTTCACCTTCAAAAACCGCCACCTGAGCCAACCCACTACTCAAAATCCCCGTAAAACCACTCCGTTCTCTTCCCTTCGTCGAAAAATAACCCACCGGCCCAATCACCGCAAAATCACCTTTCACAATGTCCGAACCAATCAACCCCTTCCCCTCGAAGCGTTGACCGCCGGCCACCTCTTGCAAACGCTTCGCCCCCATCATCAAACCTTGCAGACGAGCCTCTATCTCACTTGCCAAATTAGTTTCATGACTCGCATCTCCTCGAGCCACCTCCACCTTCTCTTCATAACGCTGAGCCTCCGCAGCCTGAATACGCTTCAAAAACCCTTTCGTATAACCATCCAAAACATTACGCGTGTAATCAAACTCCCCGCGTCGACTGGCCAATTCGTTATCGAGCCTTTTTTCTTTTCCCGCAATCTGCAGCTCTTGCCCTTCCAACTCTCGTAATTTTTTCTCCCGAAGCCGCAACTCGGCCTCCAAAGTCTGAACCTCCACCACCAAAGGGCTCTGCTCCCGAGCAATGTCCTGCTGCAAACCCAAATACTCGTCTTGAGCCGACTTCAGATTAGCTTCCGCCTTCTTAAGCGCCTCTCCACTCGAAACTTCACCCCACAAAGAGGAACATAGAAACAGCGTTGTAATGAAAACAAAATTCTTCATAAAAAAATGACCCGTTAGAAAGTCAGGCCAAACTTGATTAATCAATAGTCAGCGGAAGATTCACAATCTGAGATTCACCAGAACCATCAGCCGCATCGTAAAGAGTCTTCACTTGAATCGCAATATCCGCCCCCTTCATCGCGACAAACGTCCAACCACTCGGCGAATTCCTCCCCTCTAAAGCAAACTTAGCTTCATCGTCCACCGCATAAGCAACCGAAAGACCAAAATAAAGCACATTCATCTGCTTCTCCACTTCACCCACTTTCAGAGGATGAGTAACCGCCCACAACTTACTATTGAAACGCTCCGCCTCAGTTAGAATTTGCACCAAAGGTTGAATGCGAGAATTGAGACCCAACTTATCTTTCGCATCCGGTTCCGCCTGGCGATGCGCAGCAAGCGACTCAAACGACTTCTTTAGCTTTGGAGATTCGTCGATATAAAATTCAGGAAAAAGAGGCACCACTTTTGCCACTTCCGCTTCCACCGGCAACAACCCCTTTCGTAAGGCATCCCGCGCCTCGTTAAAATCTGTCTGTTGTTGAATCTTTTCCTGAGAATCTTGATCCGCAGTCTGCAACCTCTCTTCAACAGTCTTAATATCAACCTCAGCTTGCTCCAGCATTCCTCGTAAGCCCACAATCGTATCAGCCAAAACCGACTTTTCAATTTCCCACTTATTCTCAAGATCCTGCGACTGATCGACCGATTGCATCCACTGCTCCAGCGTAGCTCGCAACTTCACATGTTGCTCGGACCGCGTTTGCGCAGTAACTTCACTTGCTAAAAAAACAAGAAAGCAGCCCCACCACTTCAGAGAGGATTTGCGCATAAAAGAATTCATCGCAAGAGTGATAGATTCATATCAAGTCACCAACAAACCCTCCAAAGTGACGATTTAGTCACAAAAGAAACCTTCGCAATCAAAAATCAAATAACTGGATTTCTTATAAAAAGGAAAATTTTGCTCATGTGAAGTGATCTTATACCATTTGAACGGTTAAGTTGGCGTAATGGCCGAGTGATTTTTATCCAAGTTCAAGGCGGAAGGAAGGCGTGATACGGGTATCACAACTGACTGACAACGCCGAAATTGGTTAAAAATAACCGGAATCTCATCCGCCGCGAAGCGCATTTTGAAAGCCCCAAAAATGAAATCCATTACGTCGAATTAACCGTGAAGATGGTATTACTCCACCTCCACTCGGAAAAACACCTGTTCTTCAGAACTAGGGAGAGAGAAAGAGCGAGAAACCTCTCCCCCAGTTCCCGCAATCGCGGTTTCCCCAGGAACCACACTCGTAAAATCACCACTCAAATCAGTCGCAAACGTGATGCGATAGTCCGTGTTGCTCTCACTCTCAAAATCAATCCGAAAATTGCTGCCCTCCAGAGCGCAATCCACAATTTCAATCATCTCTACCGCCTCAGGTTGCGGTAGAAACCCTGCCTCCTGCAAAAAAGTCCATCCCGCAATAAAGAGTTCTCCATCTGGGTCAAAGGCTCCTCGATAACTCACATTCTCTAAAGAAGGAAACCCCGAAGTATTAGTACTAGTCCCAATCAAAGGAGAACCCGGTGCAGGACGTGGGTCCAACAACCCATTCGGAAGACTGCTCACACTCACCAAACCAAGGCTAGTACTATAGGTATTCCCCAGTTCAAAGGCAGGAGCAATATTGTTCCCTCCTTCAAAAACATTGTTAGAAACAGTCAGACCGTCCCCAATCCCATCAGACTCGTTTTCGTAAGTTTCATTAAATCCGAAGTCCCCAATCGCACTATCAAATAAGAGACCAGCAAAGAAATCACTAAAAGTAATCGCCGCCGTATCCGGCGAACTTCCAGCATCAAGAAACGTAGCATTAAAGATAAGCGGGTTTGAATTAGCCAATCCATTAGCTGTAGTTGTTCCACCTGGAGCACTCTCGGCATTCACAATCGTCCCATCCCATTCTCCGGCGTGATTTCCACCCGTCGAATCATAAATCACAAACCAGAATTGATGCGTCCCACTATGACCTAAATCCAAGTCAAAAGAATCATCGTTAGTGAAAGAAGCCACCAAATGACTCGAGTTCACCGTCCCTCCAAACCACTCAAAAGCATCATCCGTATTGGCCACCACCTCAATGTGATCAAGCACAGTGCCACTTCCCACTCCTCCCATCGTCAACCCATTGATTTCATTTCCATCTGCAAGAGCAAACCCTCCATGCCGAATAGACAGAAACTGGATAATCCCAGAAGATTCCACGTTATTGGTAGCCAGAATGTCTGCATTACTATTCGCAGAATTCCCATATTCCAATAGGTCGCTAAAACCGTCTCCATCAGCATCATCAAAACCGATACCTCCAAAACCTTCGATCGAACCTTCCAAAAGATTAATCTCATTTCCACTCTCCGGATCAGAATCACTATCGGTGAAGTTCGCAACGAAGGCATTACCGAGAATCACCAACCCTCCCCAACGCCCAAGAGTATCTTTAGTAGGAACATCGGCAACCACACTATCACCATCGATGTCCGTCCCACGTTCAGCCTCCAAAGCATCAATCGTCGTCATCAGAACCGGTTGTGCCAATGTACCCAAGACTTCGATTTGAGCACCTCGAGTCACCACGATTGAGCCCAGCACGTTATCCGACGTTCCATCACCATTCTCAAAAGAGGCCCCATAAATTTTAGTTCCCGCTTCGATGGTCAAAGTCGCCGCATTCGTCACGAACAACGTATCACTCAATAAATAAGTATTGTCCGCAGTCAGCGTGGTATCGCTCGCAATGGCGGCCACAAAAACTTCAGAACCAGGAGTACTCCCCGCCATTAGAGGAGTCGCAATGCTCTCGATGAGATCGACATCTCCCGCAACCGTATTAACGAAAACAGAACTGGTAGCAGCGGATAATCCCACAGAAGTCAAAAACAGCAAACGAGTTGTTAAGCTCGAAATCGAAGAACGAAAATTTTTGAACGGCAGTAACACAGTCATTTTTAATTGCATATGCAGATGTCTCCATGAGACGTCTTTGTCACGTTAAAAATTCCCACTAAAAAAATAAGAAAGCTGCTCCCGACCAAAGGAGCAGCTTTATTGGATTATCTACAAGAATGCAAATAAGAGTGTTTGAAAAGCAAAATTATTCTTCCTCAACTCGAAAAAACAATCTTGGCGCAGCATTTGGCATCAAAAACGTGCTAGATATCTCCCCCCCTGTTCCTTGAATTCCAGTCTGACCAGAGACAACATTCACAAAACCGTCAGTCAAATCCGTTGAGAACATAATTCGATAACTCGCATCATTCGTGCTCAAAAAACGAATATTGAAATTGGAGCCAACCACCCCACAATCTATTATTTCAACCTCTTCCGCAGCAGGTGCTAAATCCGGTAAGAACCCAGCTTCTTGCAAGAAAGTCCAGCCACTAATGAAGAGTTCATCTGGACCAAAGGCTCCCCGATAACTCACATCATCAAGCAAAGGATTTTGAGAAAAATCAGAAGCACTCGTAAGCAACAACGAATCAGCCGTAGGCCGTGGATCGAGCAGACCATTCGGTAGGGCACTCACACTAACCAAGTTGAGTTCCGTATCGTAATCATTCCCAGCATTAAATGATGGAGCAACATTGTTATTCCCAGCGAAGACGTTGTTAATTACCGTAAGACCAAGCCCAATCCCATCCGATTCATTATCGTATGTCTCATCAACTCCGAAGTTATCAATCGCACTATCAAGAAGAATTCCGGAGAAAAAATCGTCAAAACGAATCGCTTCCGTAGTATCAGAATTCCCAGTATCGAGAAAAGTAACATTCGCAATCAATGGATTAGAATTCCCCAATCCATCTGCCGGACTCGAATCACCATCATTCACATTAGTGCCATCCCACTCGCCACCGTGGTCACCACCATCTCCATCATAAATAGCAAACCAAAACTGGTGAGTTCCACTGTGACCGAGATCAATATCAAAGGAATCATCATTTGAAAAAGCCGCCACCAAATGACTCGAGTTCACCGTGCCGCCGAACCATTCGAAAGCATCATCTTCGTTTGCCACCACTTCAACATGGTCAATCACCGTACCACTTCCAACCCCCGCCATAGTCAAACCATTAATCTCATTTCCATCAGAAAGCATAAAGCCACCATGACGGATCGAAAGGAACTGAATACTCCCAGAAGACTCCGCATTGTTAAGAGCAAGAACATCCGAGTCACTATTCGCCGAACTGCCAAACTCGAGTAAATCGCTGAAACCATCAGAGTCCAAATCCTCAAACCCGAGACCTCCAAAACCTTCAATCGAACCCTCAAAAAGATTGATTTCATTTCCACTACTAGAATCAGTATCCGAATCAGTAAAATTCGCCACAAAAGCATTCCCTAGAATGGTCAGCCCTCCCCAACGTCCAGTAGTATTCTGAGTAGGAGCTGATGCAACCACTCCATCATTATCAACATCCGTGTTCCGAAGAGCTTCCAAAGAATCTACCGTAGTCATCACTACAGGAAGCTCCTCCGTTCCTTGCACCACGATATCAGCTCCTCGAGTAACGATGAGAGAACCCACCACGTTATCTGAAGTTAAATCAGGATCGAACTCAAACGCGGCAGCATAGATTACCGTGCCAGCTTCAATCGTCAAAGTTGCTCCATTTGTCACGAAAACCTCCTCCTGCAAAAAGTAGGTCTGATCTGCAGACAAAGTTGTGTCCGTCGTAATTTGCGAAACGAAAACTGGAGCACCCAAATCAGAGGCTCCTACTTGCACTTGTGTAGCAAGATCTACCGCAATATTAACATCTTCCGGCATAAGATTGATAAGTAATTCCGTCACGATAGCTTGCGAATAGACAGGAAAACAAGACAACGCAAATAAGGTTCCTCCGAGTAATTGCTTTTTCATACAAATTTGGTCTTTTTTAACCGCCGCGAAACTAGAAAAACAATCGGAACCAGCAAAGTTAAGCCTTGTGACAAAACTGCCACAATGACACTCAACTCAAACAGAGTTTCTTGAGCTCTCTGAGAACTTCAAACGCGAGTCTTTAGAACTCAATTTTCCCCCAAAGACTATATCTCCGGCCCACATCAATCACAGTCTCTGGAGTCCCATTCACGGAGCTACTCGCATCTGGAGTAATGAAAAGAATCTCATCATCTGAACTCAAAATATTATCCACCGAAAAACCAACCAAGAAGCTCCCAAAATCAAAATCAAAAGTTTTCGTTATCGAAAAATCGAGCTTAGGCGATGGCTGCCGTTCCAAAAAAGGAGCTCCCGCATTAGAAGGCAATTGTTCCACAAAAGAGCTCACAATATTGAGCGAAAGGTTTGCATTGAGACCATAATCTTCATTCCGATAGCTCAAACTCGTATTGAAAATTTGACTTGGTTGCTCAGGAAAAGAAGAAGAGAGAGTGGCCCCATCCTCAAAGGAAACAAACTCCAAATCACCTTGAATAAAAGCGTAGTTCGCATCCCAAGAAAAACCAAAAGGAAGGTCAAATCTTCCCTCAAGCTCAATGCCTGCGATCGTCCCAAGCTCACCATTTCCAAAAATAGTCGTACTTCCAGAACGAAAGCGAAGAATCGGATCAGAGATCGTCTTTTGAAACAAATTCACCTGCCCTGAAAAACCAGAAGTTTTAGGAAAGGTCACCGCAAAATCGACATTCGTAATCGACGACTCCGCCAAATCCGGACTTCCTAACAACTCCTCCCCAGTCTCGCGATCAATTTGAGGAAATGGAAGCAACTCCTTCACAATCGGACGAGCCACCGTAGTCGAATAAGCTGCTAAAAAATTAATCCCATTCGACAACGTATAAGAACCACTCGCCCCAAAAAGATTCGCCTCCACTGAAGTACTCGGAAGCTCTCCACCAAGAGCAGGAATAATCGTCGTCCGTGTCACCACCTCATTCCTCGCTCCCACCCTCAGCACAAAGTTATTCCAACTCCACTCCACATCTCCGTAGACCGAAGCGATCGTTTGCTCCAACTCCCCCTCCCTCACTAAGTTCTCCCCCGCATCACTGACAAAGGGAAGAATTTCGATATCATTCGGATCTGCATCAGTGAGCTCAGCCTCGAAACCAGAATCAGGATCATTCCCAACCGCAAATCCATCCACATCCGCATTCAAAGGCAACTGCACTCGAATTTCTTCCGTATTCTCAACCCGCAATCGTCGCTCGTAATCCGCCCCTGTCCTCAACACCAACTTCGGCCCTCCTGAACCTCCAAATTCAAATGGAAAACTCAAATCCACTCCGACATTTTCTGTCCGTTCAAACTGAAGACTCGTCTCGCGAAAAGAATCCAGATTCGAAGGACTCTGACCATCTTCGATCGTAAACTGAGTCCCAAGCCCAAGATCCGTTTGCAGCGTTTGCTGCGTACTATCAAAATTATCCTGCTGAATCGAATCAAAGGTAGCAAGAGTAGAAGCACCCGCACCCGCATCTACCAAAGCTTGTCGTAACTCAGAAAAATTCGCCGCCTGCCCGAACTCATCCGCAGTCAAAACCCGGTCCGGAAAAAGACCATCTAAGAAAACATTTCCACTTAAAACGAAAGTCCCAGAAAAGTTACTGCTTACATCCGAAAACAAAATAGGATCTAATCCAAACTCGTCAAAAGTAATATCGAGCGGATTAGCAGCCGCAATCACCGCATCACTACCAAAATCTAACTCAATACGTCGCAAAGTACTACTCTCAGTATCAATTTGGTTTTCGCTTCGTGAGAGCGACCACTCCAAGAGCGCCCCCTCTTCTTCATCTAAGTCATGACCAAAAATCTTATGCCGTCCTCCAAGTCGAAGAATATCATAGTCATTTTCAATAAACTGCGTTCCTAAAAAATTTCCGCCTACTAGCTCCACAACATTGTTCCCCCCATTCTCGAAAATTTGACCATTTGTGAGCACCGCTGGTTCAATTCCAAACCCCCCCGCAAAATTAAAAATCTCACTAACCCGATTCTCCCCATTCTGCCGCTTAAAATAATTGAAAGCAATCTCATTGCTTCGATTCAACTGCCACGTGACACCCAACGACTGGTTCCAAGTCACCTGCCGCGAAAATCGATCTGCATTAAAGGTTCCACTACCCACGTTGGCACGAAAAGAATTCAGAATAGCCTCATCTTCAGACGAACGCGAAAGAGAATAAACAACCCCAACCTTTCCCTCCGGTCCAACATCAAACGAATCACCGAAGTTAAGCGAAAAACTCAAATCAGGTCGCTGCGTAGATCGCTGTGGTAAAAAACTTCTCGCCTGAATGGTATTAATGAGACCCGCAGTTTGCTCTTCAGGAGTCGCCGCCCCCGCCCCATCAAAAAACAAATCAACAAAATCAACAAACGGAGCACGTCCAAAAAAATCTAAACCCTCTCCAGAATTCACCAGAAAATCACCTCCCGCATCAATCTCGTCAAAAGAAGTACGAACCTGAAAATCCAAAAATCGCTCGTCTGGAAAACGTCGCGGAGTGATATCAATAGTCGCCCCTCCAAAGTCACCAGGCAGAGTCGCATTATAAACCTTACTAACTCGTATATCCTCCACTCCCGAAGTCGGAAACAAATCTAACGAAACCGCTTTTCGAAATGGACTCGTCGTCGAAATGGAACTGCCATTAAAGAGAGTCGTCACATAACGATCCGCCAACCCACGCACCACCGCACGTCCACCATCCACAATATTTGCTCCCGAAACCTTCTCCACCGCATCAGAAACATCGCGCAAATTCTTTTCTTTAAACTCCGCCCTTCCAACCACTCCTTCTAACTTCAACCCCTTACTCACATCCTCGATGACAATATCAATCTTATCCTCTTCCTCCACAAACTCCCCCACAACCTCTTCCTCATCTAATTGATAAACATCATCCACCACTTCAACAGGTTGCTCCTCCAACGACTGACTCACCTCCACACTCTCCCCCTCCTCCAGCACCACCGTACGGCGACCAATCTTATAACCGAGCTTATTAAACTGTAGTGTCAACTCACCGGCAGGAAGCCCCGATAAGGTAAAGTTACCCTCTTCATCCGCACGCGTAGTACGATTAATTTGCGTGATACTAACCACCACTCCCCGAAGCCCATCTCCGCTCGGACCAAACACTTTCCCACCAACCTGAGCCGTTCCTTCATCATCAAGATTAGGCAGCACCCCTCCAACATCCCCCTCCCCAGATTCCAATTTTTCGGGAAGAGGCACCGACTCCGTCGCATCTTGCTCATCATCTCCAGCAACGCCTTCTTGAGAGGCCTCCGAAGAATCATCCTTCTCTGAGCCATTTCCCTGACCAGCCTCACTCGCAGCCTCACTGTCAGACTCAGAATTCTCGGAATCGAACAAATCCAGAACATGATCCTCATTCTGAGGCGATTCCTTCTCGATCCTCTCGCTTGATTCCGTTGACAGAAGCTCTTGTCCAAGCACTTCCCCTTCCCCAACAACCTCCCCCTTCGTCTCTCCAACCTCTCCCTCAGAAAAGGCCAACTCCGATCTCTTCGACACCGCTTCTCCCACCAAAGCACTCTCTGACTTCCCAAGAACCCTCTCCTCCAAATTCTGCTTCGAACCCACTCCCAACTCTTTCGAAGACGAACCAAGCGTTCCTCCCTTAGAGACAGGCCTCACCCCTCTCACCGACCCCTTCTTCCCTTCAGGTTTCACCGACTTCAACTGCTCATAGGGCGCGAGCTGCTCCACAACGGACTCAGCCTCAGGCTTTGGCTCCTCTTTCCCCCAAACACTTGCATTAAAAACCAGCGAAACAATCAAAAGCAAGACCACTCCAGCCACAAGTAAACTGCCGCTCTTCCGAGACGACAAAACTGATGGTCTGAAATAAGCTTCTCCCTCGGGAGCACGTTCCTGCATAAAAGGGATGGGATACAACCTGAGGCAAGCCCAAAACACGCGCTTCCGTGGGTGACAGTATTGTCACATAGAGATGCCAATCAGCCTCGATAACTCCCCCCTTTCTAATAAAAACCATCCATGGAAATCGACCTCGAGACCCTCACCCCCCCTCAGCGCTACAAAATCCTCTCCTCCCTCATCACCCCCCTTCTCCACATCACCTCGCCCACCCCACGCCACAAGATAGCCTATCCCATCCCGTCCTTGGATAAAAAAAAAAAACAGATACTGAAATG
>CAZUEC010000006.1:0-18964 GCA_964618865.1 uncultured Roseibacillus sp.
GCCTGCACCAAACGCATCGCAATTGAAGCTGGAGTCTCTGGCCTCTGGCACAAGTATGTTGGTTGCGAAGGTGAGATCATTGCCATCGACCGCTTCGGAATCTCTGCACCAGGAGACACCGTCTTCGCTGAACTCGGCATTACCGTTGAGGCGATTGAAAAAGCACTCAGCTGAAAATCAATCAATCAATCTTAAGTATTGTTTAAAAGCGGCTCATTTGAGCCGCTTTTTTATGATTTTTCAACCCCCTCAAATATTTTTTCTTAACTTTTTCGAATCTTTGGGTTAGGAACCAACCTGTCGTCCCTGCGAACGTTTACTTTTCCCCCGATGAAGTCTTCATTTGTATTTCTAACAGCCATTTCTTGCTTAGCTCTCAGCTCTTGCAGCTTTTTTGATAAGCCTTTGTTTAGTAAGGCTGAAGATCCGAACGCCGAGCTACGAATCATCAAACCAGATCCTTCACGCTATCTCCCAGAAGGAACTTCGATTGAAGAAGCACAAATCGAAGCCGATCTACTTGCTCAAAAGGCCTACCAGGAAGACGCTCTCCTCTTTGCAAAAAATACCCCTCGTCGGTCTTCTCAAGCAGCCTCCAAACCCGAATTTGCCGTCCCTCCCCTCGAGCTTCCCCCTTTACCTGTAGCCACGAATGACGACGAAGCCGGATTCCAAGGTATTCTTCCTTCCTTGAATGGCAGCAACGAGGCCACCTACATTGACGTCAAAGGGGAAACTCCCGAGTTACCACCTCTCGACTTTCCCGAGATCGAACCAGTGGACGCACACGAAATTTCCACCTAAACGCTCTCCCTTCGAATCTGTTATTTTAGCCTTTCTCTTTGCGCACTTTTCCCGCATTCCCTGCACATGCTGAAAGCTGGAATCGTCGGAATGCCTAATGTGGGGAAGTCCACCCTCTTTAACGCCCTCACTCGTACTCGCAAAGCCGAGGCCGCCAACTACCCCTTCTGCACCATCGATCCCAATGTCGGCGTGGTGACCGTGCCCGATGAACGACTCGATGCACTCTCTAAGCTCTCTGGCTCCAAAGAACTGATTCCCACTGCTATCGAATTCGTCGACATCGCCGGCCTTGTCGAAGGGGCCTCCAAAGGAGAGGGCCTCGGTAACAAATTCCTCGCAAATATTCGCGAAGTCGATGCCATCGTACAAGTTGTACGTTGCTTCGAAAACGACGACATCATTCACGAGCTTGGCTCCGTCGATCCAACCCGCGATATCGAGATCATTAACTCCGAACTCATCTTGGCGGACATCACTTCCCTCGAAAAACGCAAAGAGTCTCGCGCCAAAAAGGCACGCAGCAACGACAAAGAAGCTGCTGCCGAAGTCGCGCTTTGCGAAAAGCTAATCCCCCATCTCGATGAAGGAAAACCAGCCATCACCGCAGACCTCAGTGATGACGAACGCAATCTCCTTCAACGCGAGTTCTCGCTCCTCTCTAACAAGCGCACGATCTTTGCCTGCAACGTCTCCGAAGACGAACTCGGTGAAGCAACTGCTAACCCACAAGGCCACCCTCTCGTTAAACGCGTGCAAGACTACGCTGCCGAAGCACACGGAGCCGAAGCCATCGTCATCTCCGCCCGCATTGAGGAAGAGCTCATCGATCTAGACCCCGAGGAAGCACTCGAATTCCTCTCCGATATGAACGTCACCGATTCAGGCGTCTCCACTCTTATCAAAGGAGTCTATCACCTTCTTGGTCTCCGCACTTACCTCACCACTGGCGAACAAGAGACACGCGCTTGGACTATCCGTACCGGCGACAAAGCTCCTGCCGCCGCTGGCGTCATTCACACCGACTTCGAGCGCGGCTTCATCGCTGCTGAAGTCGTCCACTACGACGATCTGACTTCCCTCGGCTCCAAAGCCGCCGCCCGCGATGCCGGTAAATACCGCATTGAAGGAAAAGAATACGAAGTGAAAGACGGAGATGTCATTGAATTCCGGTTCAATGTCTAAACCGTTTTCCAGATGAGATTGCCGAAATGGCTGAGGTAAAATTTTTCAAGAACAAGGCGTAGCGAAGACATTGGTCGCCTGCCCGCTGTAGCCTAGGCGAAGGCGAGAGACCCATGACTCGGGAGTAACGCTGTTATTGAGAAATTTCAGCCAGCCTTCTTTTTGAACGCAACTCTGTCCCATTTCTCAGAGAAGATCAAAGACCCACATTTCGGCAAAGTCATTTGGAAAAGAGTCTCACTTTAAGAAAAGATGTTCTTAAAATACGCCTCATTGCATACCCAAGAACTAAAAGCGTTTCTTCATGTCTCTCCTCTCTTGAGAGGTATGAAGTCGGAGTCGAGATGACTCAGGATGAGAGAGAAGAAGCTCTCGCAGAGAATACCGATGATGGGACTCGAACCCATACTTCCGAAGAAACTCGATTTTGAATCGAGCGCGTCTACCAATTCCGCCACATCGGCTTTTCGTGTGGGCGCGGAGCATATGCTTACGCCGCTGAGTCTGACAAGGCTCTTTCATTCCTCATTTCAATCAATTCACCTGAAGAATGAGAATAAGAGAGCGAACTTCTTCCGTTTTTCCCAAAAAACAGGATCCAATCCTCTTCAATTCACTTTAATTTACTTTAGTTAATAATTTTTAGGTGCAAAGGGCTTTTCGGTTTCTACCAGACCTGAAAATCTTACTCAGCTTAAAAATCATTGATTTGTAAAAGAAAATCAACCTTTAAAACCAATACTATGTCGTTCAAAACAATCCATTCTCAAAAAGTCACAATTTAAAAATAAAGTTTTTAAATAATTTAGATTGTATTTTTATAAAATATTGAGACATATTCACCTCCGAGACCCTTGAAATTTTATGAATTCCAACTTTCCAACTAAAAAAGATAATACAGAGAACGAGATGACAAAGTCTCTCACGGGAAGACTCTGCGGCGCCAACGAACGTTACAAAATCAAGGAATTAACCGGAGAAATATCCAAAGTAGAGACTTACAAAGCCTTTGATGACAAATTGAATCGCGAAGTCAGCCTACAAATTTATTCTGCAGATCAAACCGACCTTGCGAAATCGCAGTTGAAAATCTACGCAACTCTCCAACATCCCAATGTCCTTCCTCTCTTGGATGCCACCAAAATCGATGACCGAAGCGTTCAAGTTCTTCGTCAAATGGAAGGCTTCAAACTCAGCGAACTGATCAATGGAGAAACTGGGCTCGCTCACGAAGAGATTTTTAATATCATTCCTCAGCTTCTTGATGTCCTCATTACTCTCCATGACCTCGGATACATGCACTTGGGCCTCAATCCAGCTAGCATTCTCCTCTCAACCGGTTGGGACACTGGTTGCCGGTATTTCCTCACCAGCTTCATCAATGCTTGCGAAATGGACCAAGACAAAACTTGGGCCAAACCTCAGCCTGGAATGTTCCGCGATTTCTTCACTTACTCCGCTCCCGAAGTCTTGAATGGGGGCACCGCCGATGAACGTTCCGACCTCTTTTCTCTCGGTGCTGTGATCTATCATTCATTCTGTGGAACCCCCCCTTATGTAGGAGACTCCCCAATTGAAATCTCTAGCTGTCATCAGAAAACCCCTCCCCACCACCTCGGGTACTTTCGACCTGAAATTCCCTCCGAGATCGCTAACTGGGTTATGAGCCTGATTGCAATCGAGCCCTCAGAACGCCCTCTCAATCCTCTCGAAGCCCTCAAGTCATTTCAAAAAGTGACCGAATCAACTAGCCAAGAGCTCAACCTCGATTCCCGGGTAGCCTAAAACACTTCTCGTTTGCTCATAGAACTCATCCCATTTCTTTTTTTCGTCTCTCTTTTTCATTTTTGAAAACGCTCTAACTACCCGGCACCACGGGTAGAAGCCTCGAGTCGCGCTCACCGAGCAACCCTCGGGAATCAGAGAATACCTCCATTGGAACTAGCAACGACCTAGCTTTCCCACAAATGACTGAGACCTTCTCGTCTCCGTCCCCCTCTCTCAAGACACCACATCAGAACCCACCCCACACCCTCTCTCATCAGACTTCCTCTTCCTCAACGAAAACGAAGAACATGCGGTCGACCTCATCCCACCACAATAGATAGAAGCAATTCTTGTGGAACATTTTTGATGTAAAAGCCCAACAGAATTGATCATTTCAAAACCGATAGATCCTAAAGACTAAGGAAATTTCAACTATGACAAAAGACTAACTTGGAGAAACAATCATTTTTAATAAAGTTATCTTCATTTTTCTCTTTACCGAAATATTACTCTTATGTTAATAATCTGTCATGGGTAAGCAAAATAACCATAATGAAGGCGGCATCGGTGGAACTCTTAAAAGTTCATTATCGAAACTCACTGGTCGAGTGACCCTCAAAGCTCCTCCAACTCAAGAACAGCCGAAAAGCAAGGTGAAAGCAGCGACTCCAGTCAAGCCTGCAACTCCTAAGCCAATGACACCCGGCCAAGTCGATCGTCAAAAGCAAACTCATCCCGCAACTCAACCCACAAGATCTCAGGTCTCAAAACCAGTCACAACTGCTCAACGCACGACTACTCCAGCTCCTCAAGAGAAAAAGCCCGTTTCTCCTAAGAAAGAAGTGGCTCCTAAAAAGGAAATGGCCGCTAAGAAGGAAATGGCCGCTAAGAGGGAAATGGCCGCTAAGAAGGAAATCGCTCCTAAGCGCGAGACCGCTCCAGTGAGAAGCTCGCAGTCCTCGCCTTCTACCGTAGCAAGCACTCAAGCCAACTTCCTTGGTAACGATGTCGCTATCGAAGGAACTCTTCGCTTCACCGACAGCCTCGCATTTGATGGCCGCCTCAAAGGAGAAATCATATCTGACGGCGCACTCTCCCTTCAGCCGGACTCTGTAGTAGAAGCCTCTGTCGCAGTGAAGAGCCTCGTCATCTCTGGGAAAGTGATCGGTGACATTAAAGCCACCGATTCTGTTCACCTTGCCGGCACTGCAGTCGTCATCGGCGACATCACAACTGCCAGCTTGACCATGGAACCAAGTGCTAGCTTCCAAGGACAAGGCAAAATTGGACAACCTGCTTCTAAAAATTCTGCTGACGAAATTCGGAAAGATTCATCAGCTCCTGAATCAACAAACGGCGCCAGCGCGTAAACAAAGAAGCTCACTTCTTCTGAATTCCAGTCACGACCCCAATGTGCTTTTGAATGGCATCGGCTAAATCGACTTCGCCATACTTTCGCAACGCCTGCTCGTAACTGCTCAACACCGAGATATCATTGGCATAATCCGCAATTGCTAACTTAAAGTTTTCTAAGGCCCCTGCCTTGTCCCCCGTGCGGGATAAGTGCAGGGCCTTTTCTTTTGGAGGAAGAGACAGACTCAGAGCAGGAAAAATCCCCTCCGGAGTTTCACGCTCATCAATCGCCGATTGCAGCCAAAAACTAGCGGAACTTGCCGCCTTATCACCCACTGAAGCATTGATCAAAGCAGCCTTCGCAAGCATCCACTCGACCTTCAGCGCATTTCGCGTGCGAAGCCAACTTTTCCGACTACTTGTAGTCGCCACCACCGATCTCACATCATCTAGCAAATCGTCACAAGCAGCCAAAGCCTCTAAATAACGCTCGGAAGACTCATAGTCCTCTTTCTCTATGGCAGACTTAGCAGCCAAAGCCAGACGCCACGCCTCCCAACTCATCACAGAAGGAGTCTTCGATGCCAACTCTTGCCCCTCTTCCTTAGTAGGAAGAACTTCCAACCCTTTCTCAAAATCTGACGACTTGCCTCGCGCCAGACACAGGCGAGCTCCCAGCGTCTTACCTTCCCAAAGGATCAGCGTTGCTCCAGGAGAATAAAGCCGATCACGATCAATCTCCAACTCAGCCAACTTAGTCGCAATCGCAAAAGCGCTATCAAACTTGCCTAAACTCAAATAAACACTTGCCAGAGAGAGCTGAGCACGAATCAAATTCGGACAATCATAATAAGGAATGTGATCGTCCGCCAATTTTTGCTCATAGAGTTTTATCGCCTTCTCTAACTCCTTTTGTGCCAGTAGCAGATTACCTGCTCGTTTCTCAAAATGACCAAGAAGTTCACAATAGGTCGGCAAATTCGGCGAATAGGCCGCCAATCTACGAACTCGGGGCAAAACAACCCTCCTCAACTTCCCAGTGGCATCAGGATGCTCGGCTTGCAAGGCCACCCAAAAGGACAAAGCCATCTGGCTATCAGTATTGTTTTTTAAGATCTCCTCAACCTCTTCAAGAGCTTCCAACTGACCGGGACCCGGACCCAACAAATCATCATAACCATCCCTCTTCACGAACGAAGCCATCAACTTGAGCTGAAGATTATTAGGAAACTTCTCCGAAACCGCAGCAAAGACCTCCGGAGCCCTTTTCGGTTGGTCAGAAAAGACAAATGCCAGAGCCTCTGCCTGCCCCTGCTCCGAAGTCGTCCCCTTCCCCAGCAACACCAATTCGATCATACGCTCGATAGCAGCTAAGCGATGCTCATTCACCTCCGAATTCGGATTCCCTAACGAAAGAACAATCCCCCAATAAGCCATCAAACACTCCTCATCTTTCTTCACCGCCTCCACAAAATGACGGTACGCCTCGAAATCCCAACCCGCGTGGAGCAAAGCCATTCCTTGAGAAACATGCTTCTGCACTTCCTTCGAATTGGCACTGACCGCAGGATCAAATGAAACAATCTCAGGATACCAAGCTGGCGGCTTCAAACCGGCAACCGAAGGACTAATTACAGAATCAAGAGTAAACTTCTTCGCAGGCTTATCAGCTTGACCAAAAAGAAGAGCAGAACCAAAAAAATAAAGGAAGGCGACCACGCGCATAACGAAATCCTCAAACCGACTCCCCCATCGAGCAAGGCCTTTCCGCGGCACGACTTCCTCTTATCCAAGTAGGCTCATCAAATTCATCTTAAAAAAATAATTTCGATGAATTAATTGATACTGACAATCAGAGCCTTAAAAAGACCCGAACTCGCAGCAAATCTGAAGATCTTTCAAAGAAAATTGAAGAATACCCGTTTCAACTATAGAGTTGAGAATCGAAAAGGAAAAATTTACGACTTCTTTTCTTTACTCCCAATAGCGACCTATCAGTATTTCGCCCCACATTAAAACACGACCATGATTGAACTAAACAGCCGCCTTGCGCCCCGGATCGTAACATCCGCTTCAGTTATTTTTTTAACGTCCTCCCCTAGCCTACTCGCCGCCGAACAAGGAGGAGGGAACGCCTTACAAAAATACATCCTCGCTGGTGGACCCACTATGATTTTCATCGGACTAGCCGTGCTAGCTTTGATTGCGCTGTCCGTCTTCAACTTGATTAACCTCACCAAAGCCAAATTTGCTCCCGACGATCTTCGCGCCGCCCTCCTTGAGCACATGACCGCTTGCCGAGTTCGCTCAGCCATCGAATTGGGCGCCTCTCACCCCTCCTACCTCGGTCGCATGATCGCATACTCCTTCCCTAATATCGACGCCACCCAACCCGAAACTCTCGGACGGGAGCAAGTAGAAGACGCCATGGCAGACTTCTCCATCAACGAAAACCGCAAAAACATGACCTGGATCAGCTACATCGGCCTCGTCGCCCAAGCCGCACCCATGTTGGGACTGCTCGGAACTGTCATTGGTATGGTAGCCGCCTTCAGCATTCTCGGGGAAACAGGCCAAGCCGACCCCGCTCAGCTAGCAGGTAAAATCTCCGTTGCCCTTTTGACCACAATGTGGGGACTCATCACCGCCATTCCAGCCACTATCCTCTACTTCGTCTTCAAGAATAAGCTCAACGGACTCGTCGCAGACTCTCATCGTGCTGCTGAAGAGATGCTCAACGCCTCTCTCCAAACCGTCAACGCAGACGCTTACCTCACCAAAATTCCTGAAGGAGTCGCAGTATAGTCCTTCGTCCCATCGGGAAGACCATCATCATCCCACTTTCGCAAACTCCTAGCTCCTTTCCCAAACATGGCATCAAAAAGGCTTCGTAACCAAAACGCAAACCAAGGTGAAGAACTTGCTGTAGACATGTCCCCCATGATCGACATGGTGTTCCTCCTCCTGATTTTCTTCATCGTGACTGCGAACATCATTATCGTGAAGCAGGACATCAAAGTAGAAGTTCCGATCGCAGCACATTCGACCTCTCAGAAGAAAAAGACCGGTCGCATCGTGATCAACGTCTACGGGGAAGGAGTCAACAACGAAGGTGATTCCGTGGCTCGCGATGATGGCGCCCGATACAGTATGGCTGACCAAGACTTCACACCTTTTGAGGACGACGATGCCTCCATCCTTCAATTCATCAAAGATGAAAAAGAAAAGATGATCGGCACCGTCACCCCTCAGATCCACCTCCGGGGACATCGAGGAGTGGAATTCAAACATGTGCGTCGCATCATCCGAATTGCAGCAGAAGCCGGCGTCGACCAAGTCGTCTTTGCCAGTTTTGTAAAAAATCCCAATTACTAGAATTTTAATACCAACTTCCCATGGCTAGACACAAACGAGGAAAAGCACCCGAAGAAGATGAACCAGCCTTGGACATCTCATCTTTGATCGATGTCTGCTTCCTCCTTCTCATCTACTTCTTGGTGACCACCACCATCGTCCGCAGTGAGACCGATACCAAAATGCAACTTCCTGCGGCTGCCCCTTCGGACGAAATTCCGGAGATTAAGCCTATGTTCATTCGCGTTGATAACGATGGCGTGATTTTTGTGAACTCCGGTCCCGCTCAAGAACGCTTGGATGAAGACGCCAATTCTCGCAAATTGCCCCTCCTTTCCGAACGCCTTGGCACCTACGCTGATGGAGCCCGAGCATCAGGACAAGAGCCTCTCGTACAAGTCTATGTTGATGGCGAAGCCGAACACCAACGCGCTATCGACGTCGTTGACACCTTGCGCTCCAAGGATATTTCCAAAGTCACCTTCACCGATCTCGTCAACGAGTAAGGCTGAAGGTTCACCCCCACAACAACCGCCATCGAGACGACCGCAAAAAACGGTCGCCCTTGGAACTTCTTTGCATCTTTGATCAATCTAATCCAACTTAACAAACAATGAAAAACTGGAACCATCTTGGAGCCTTTCTCGCGCTCCTCCTTTTATTCGTTAGCTCGAACTCGCTCCGCGCTCAAGGCGGTGTAGAAGAACTCCACTCCAACGCCCTCACCGCAATGAACGAGGCCCGACGCCTCGGACAACCCGCTGGAGCCGCCAAATGGAACGAAGCACTCGGCATCCTCCGCCAAGCTACCAAAACTTTCGATGCTCGCGCCCAGGCACTTTTCGGCCCCCGCTTCGGATGGTTCTGGTATCATCAGGGATTTTGCGAACTCAAACTCAAAAAGTTCGAAGAAGCCGCAGCCTCCTTCAAGCACTGCTACGAGAAGTACCCCAACAAACAAGGAGCAGAAAACGTCAACACCTACCACAAAAGATCTCTCCTCAAATGGGGTGAAGCCTCCCAAGGCATCGAAGATTACAGCGGAGCAATCAAACAATACAAAAAATTCCTCGCCGAGCGTGACCCCGAGCGCGACTCCTTCTCCAAAGGAGCCTTCTACGTCAACATGGCCGTTTGCCACTTCAAAACCCAAAAACTAGCTGGCGGCGCCGAAAATCTACAAATCGCCATCAAGAACAAGAACATCTTCCCCACTCCTCCCGCCGGAATCATGGCCGGCTTCCAAGCCTTCTGCGAAGCCGCAATCGCTAAGAAAGATGAAAAAGCTCTTCTCGACTTCCTCGATAAATACCGTGCCGACGTCATCTTCCTCCCTTGGGAAGCCCAACCCTACTCTCCTTTCCTAATGAAATCAGCAGCCGATGCCATGGGTGCCGAAATGAAACGCGTAGGCTTCGAGCTCTACGCCCTCGTTCCCAGCTCCGTCGAAGCAAAAGACAGCTTACAATCAGCCCTCAACACCTTGGGAAGCTTCGAACGCCCCCTTCCAGACGGTGAACACAACAGCGCCACCATCTTCCACAAATCCGCACTCGAAGCACAACTCAAACAAGCTCGTGAGTACGAAAAAGAAGGCAAAATTCCAGAAGTCACCGCCCTGGCAGCCACAGCCTTCATTCATGAGCAAAACGGAAACATCCGAGGAGCCTACGGAGCCTACGACATGCTAGAACGCTTCCATAACAACTCCCCAAAAACGAAACGAGAAAACTACCTCTACCAACTTGTTCGAACCTCTTCCCTAGTAGGCCGAGTTTTACAGACCGAAGAACAAGGTCAAAAATTCCTCAAACTCTTCCCAGGTAGCCAATACGAAGAATCAGTTCGAAGCCTCATGCTCACCGGCCTCTTCTACGAAGGCGAATATGACCTTTGCCTCGAAGTTGCCACCGTCATGGAGCCCAAACTTCCCAAAAGTAGCAAGCAGCACGATATCTGTCTCCACGTTCTAGGAGGAAGCCTTTACTACACCGGCCAATTCGACAAAGCCCTCAAGCCTCTTCAGCAGCACGTCAAAGATTATCCCGAAAGTGACTTCAAAGTAGCAGCCCAATACTTCGAGGCTTCCAACTACGCCCAACTTCAAATCTGGGACAAAGCAGCTCAACTCCTCGACAAATTCCTCAAAGCTTACCCTAATCCCAAAGAAAACTCATACCTCCCCTTCGCTCTCTATGATCGCGGCAACTGCCACTTTGCAGAAGAGCAATACCCAGAAGCTCTCGAAGTCTTAAAGCGAGTCGAAAACGACTTCCCCGATGCCGGCAACCGCGAGTTAGTCTTCAACCTCGAAGGCAACGTCCTTCAGACCCAAGGCAACAAAGAACCAGCTCACGAATACTACCTCCGCGCGCTCCAACTCTCCGAACGCAAAGAGAACGACTTAGTCGCAAGTGAATCTTTGTTCTACCTCGTAGGACTCCTAGGTGAGGAAAAAGGCGACACCCTCGAACAAGCCATCCCCTTCTACGACAAATTCTGGGAAAACTATGGCGACGCCTCTCCCTACAAAGCTCAGGTCGCAGTAGCCGGCCTCCCTGCTCTAGAAGCCGCCGGTCGTTCTGAAGAAGCCCTTGATCGCCTTCAAGGAGTCATTGCCCAACTCGCCAAAGTGCCCGGAGCATTCGGTTTAGAAGAAGCCATTAACTCCTTCACTAAATTCTACCTCAAAGATCGCACCGGCCCTGAGCTCAAAGAACTCTACTACGACTTCCCTGGCATCAACGCCGAAGATAAAGCAGCCCAAGCCCTCCTTCGCATCGCTCTCATTGGCGTCTTTGAAGAGAAAGCCAAACTCGCCGACAAAGAGGAAGACAATCAGGAAGCCGGCAAAGCTGTTGCCATGATCAAAGTCCTCTTCGCCGACCTCAAAAAAGACTTCGACCTCAAAAGCCTCTCCAACTTCATTTTGGTAAGCGTCGGTGACTACCTGCGAGAAAAGACCGCTCGTCCCCAAGAAGCCACCCCTTACTACATGGAAGTACTCGAACGCACCGATCAGTCCTACCGCTTCCCCGCCCGCTTCGGTCTCGCCGATGTCTTCGGACGCTCAAGTAATGCGAGCGAAAACTCTAAAGCAGTTGAACAACTTCTAGCCGTTTACGCCAACTCCACTGACAACAAACAGCAAGAACAAGCTCTCTTCCGAGCAATCGAAGTCCTCGCCAAGCTTGAGAAATGGGATGAAGCCAAGACCCGAGCCAAAGAATTCTTACAACCTGATCTCAACTTCAATAAATACGCTCCTTTCGTAAGCTACATCCTTGCCCAAACTTACGATAA
This sequence comes from uncultured Roseibacillus sp., assembly GCA_964618865.1. Classification (GTDB taxonomy): domain Bacteria; phylum Verrucomicrobiota; class Verrucomicrobiia; order Verrucomicrobiales; family Akkermansiaceae; genus Roseibacillus. The sequence continues at coordinate 11,767 of CAZUEC010000006.1, forward strand.
CCTTGGAGAAACCGACAACGCGCTCATCACATACTTCCAAGTTTACTCCTCCTACCGAGGACTCATCTCCGTATCCGCTCCCTCCCTACAGCGCTACATGGAAATGCTCTGGGGACGTAACAAACCTGCTACCGAAAAGAATGCCGGCGACCGTCAATTCGCCTATGAAACAGGATTCAAATTCCTCAAAGCAACCGCTAGCTTCCTCGATAACCCTCGCGTTCCTGACGAAGAAAAAGACATGTGGAAAGAAGTCCAAAAACTCGTTCGCAGCTACGAAGCCAATCCTGCAACTAAGCCAATCCAAGAAGAACCTAACAACTAGAAAGAGCTTAAAAACATGAAAACAATTACCCTCTTCCTTGCCTGCGCTTCCGCCCTTCAGGCTCAAGTGTTAGCCCCCGCCATGATCGTGAAAAGCGATGGCGACGCAGACCGAGTCTGGATCGAAGCCGCCTCCGCAAAAACGATTCGCTACCGCGAAAGCCCAAAATCCCTCAATCGAAAAGACGCCCCCCTGCGCACCGTGTCACTTCAATTCTTCACGCCCATCGAATACTCAACTGCCCTCGAGTTTTTTGAAAACCGCAATTACAAAGAAGCTCAACCAGCCTTCGCTACCGCTCGCGAAAAATATAAATTCACCAAAGACGTCCCCGGGAACTTCTCCGTCCTAGCCGGCTTCTACGAAATGGAATGCGCTCGCAAACTCGGTAACTACGAAGAAATGGAAGCCCTTTTCGGCAAATTCATTCCCGACACCCTCCTTTTAGAAACTCAGAAAACTCAGCTTGAACTTTACCCCCTCTACAATGCTGTTCGCAGTCAAGATTGGCCTCGCCTAAACATTCTCTGCGAAGAATGGGTCGATCGCAAAGTCCCCGGTAAACTAAGAGCCCAAATCGAATACTGCTACGGCCTTGCTTTAGAAGGCCTCGGACAACTCGAAAACGCCCTCATCGCCTTCAACAAAGCCTTTGTTGCCGATTACGCCGCCTCTGAAATCATCACCAAAAAAGCAGCCCTCGCTTGCTTTGGAATCTACAACAAACACCCCGACGTTGCCCTCGCCCGCAAGCTTCATGGCACTCCTGACGAAGATCCCAACTCTCAAGGAGCCCTTTTACTAGTCGAAGCTTCTGCACTTGTAGACCTATGGAACAGCGCCCTCGGACGTGGAGATAAACTTCCCGACGAATACAAAGCTTTTTTGAAATTCAAAAAATCCTAACCGCATAACGCGAGACCTCCAAATTTCCTTTCTTTTCCTCAACCCCGCCTCCTATGGCGGGGTTTTTCATGTCGGCTCCACTCGATTTAGCCCACAAACACCAGCATTTTCATTTTCGCCCTTTTCGCTCGCTCAAGAAAAAGACAAAATCCCACCTCATGGCAGAAGCTCGCGAGCAAATATTCAACGGGGAAGCAGTCTCACAAGGGATTGCCTTTAGCCCGATCCACGTCGTCGCACGTGGCTTTGCAGCTCCCGAAGTCTACCCCATCACCGAACATCAAGTCCCAGCCGAACGCGAACGCTTCCGCCGAGCCCTAGAACGAACCAAAGAACATCTCGCCGCTCTTCGCACTCAAATCGAATCCATCTCTGGAGAAGCAGAAGGCCGCATCTTCGAATCCCACCTCATGGTCCTCCAAGACCAAACAGTAGTAGACCGCGTCAATCAGGCCATCGGCAACCGAAAGCAAAATGCCGAATTCTGCTTTTATGCCGTGATGCAAACCTTCTTAGAAGCCATGCGAAGAGTAGCCGACCCTTATCTTCGTGAACGAACCAGCGACATCGAAGACGTTGCCCAACGACTCCTGCAAAATTTTTCCGGAGCGAGCCAGGAAGAAGAAAACAGTCCTGACCACCGTCACATCCTAGTAGCCTACGACCTCAACCCCTCTGATACCGCCAGCTTAGATCCTCAGCGCACTCTCGGCTTCGCCACAGAGCGTGGTTCCAGTGTTTCGCACACCGCCATTCTTGCCCGCTCAATGGGAATCCCCGCCGTCGTCGGACTAAAAAATGCCGTCCTCGGAATTCGCACCCTCAGTCCCAGTATCATTGATGGTTACGAAGGCAAACTCATCGTCAACCCTTCTCCGAAAACAATCGCCCATTACCGCGCCTTAGTTGAAGAGAAAGCCCTCTTTAAATCCCATCTCGACAAAATTCGAGACTCCGACACCTCCACCCTTGATGAACGAGAAATCACCCTCTCTGCCAACGTCGAATTCGAACACGAACTCGCCCAAGTAGCAGATTCTGGAGCCAACGGCATCGGACTCTTCCGCACTGAATTCTTCATGTTAGAATCTGGAGAATTCCCAGATGAACATCAACAAGCTCAACTTTATCGTCGAGTAGTAGAATCCGTCGCCCCCCGACAAGCCATCATTCGAACCTTAGACGTCGGCGGAGACAAACTCCCCGGTGAACCACTCTCCGAACCAGAACCTAACCCCTTCCTAGGTTGGCGCGGCATTCGCTACTCCCTTGACCGAAGGGATGTCTTCAAAGACCAAATTCGCGCCATGCTGCGAGCTTCTCCTCATGGAAAAGTAGGAATCATGTTTCCCCTCGTCTCTGGTCTTCGCGAAGTGCGTGAAGCCTGCGACGTCCTCGAACAATGCAAAGAAGACCTAGCCGACAAAGGCATCCCCTTTTCTAACAACATCGAAGTCGGAGCCATGATCGAGGTCCCCTCCGCAGCGCTTATGGCTCGAGAGATTGCGGCCCACGTTGACTTTTTGTCCATCGGCACCAACGACCTCATCCAATACACCGTCGCGGTCGACAGAGTAAACCCCCGAGTCTCACAACTCTACAAACCTGCCCACCCCGCAGTCATCCGACTCATTAAAATGACCATTGAAGGCGGTCGGGAAAGCGGAATCTGGACTGGGATCTGCGGGGAAATGGCCGCAGACCTCATCCTCCTGCCCGTCCTTGTAGGGCTCGGCATAGATGAACTATCGGTAGGCACCCCACGCCTTCCTTCCGTCAAACATGCCATCCGCGCTCTCAACTACCAAGACTGCAAAGCCCTCGCAGAAACAGCACTCACCCTCCCAGAGTCACGCCTCATCATGAAAGCCTCTCGCGAAATGGCCATGGATGCCTACCCCGAATTACTTCGCTAGCACCAATCACAGCCTACAAACCCTTGAGCTGCTTCCGCAAGCGCGCAACAACTTCTGGATGCTCGGCTGCCACATTTTCAGTCTCTCCATTTTTCGAAGGATCTTCATAGAGCTCAACGAAGCCATCCTTTTGCACAATCAAACGATGCTCAGAAGTTCGAACAGTCTTCCCAATTCCATAATAGGAAATCGCACTCTGAGAAGAATCCTCTTTCTCAGGATTTTCGAGAAATGGAACTAACGACTCGCCGTCTAATTTTTCCGGAGGAGTCATTCCCACCAGATCACACAAAGTAGGAAAAAGATCGACGGATTCGACAACCGCTTCACTACTTTCACTTTTTAATTTTTGTTTGGGATAAGAGATAATGAGCGGTGAACGCAAGGACTCCTCAAACAAGCTGTGCTTACCCCATATCGCATGCTCCCCTAGGTGCCAGCCATGATCGCCCCAAAGCACCACGATAGTATTCTCCTTCACACCCGTCTCTTCTAAGGCCTTCATCACCTTCCCCACCATGGTATCAGCATAACTCACACAAGCAGCGTAATGGCGCCGCACCTCATCGGCAAAAGCAGCATCTTTATTCGCGTCTTTGCCCCACCTTTTATACTTATTAAACTCTCCAGATTGATGCCAAGTGGTTCGACCTTCTGGCTTGTTCGGATGAGGAATCGGCGGCAAATCTACTCCTTGATAGAGATCAAGATATTTTTTAGGTGCTCCGAATGGTAAGTGTGGACGCAAAATCCCTACCGCTAGAAAAAAAGGCTTATCCTCTTGGGCGAGGCTTTTCAGTTGATTGAGAGCCTCCGGAATCATCACCCCATCAGGATAAATGGAATCTGGGCCAGCAATAGCCTGATAGACATCCGTTGTCTTAGACCCATCACGAATCTCCCCATGAGCCAATCCATGCATCCAACCTTTAGGGTGCTGCCATGGACCGGTCGGCAAAAGACTACGATCCCAAGAATTTGGCATCTCAGGTTTCTTCTTATCGTTCCACTTAGCCCCCTCATAGCCACCTGGATGATGCGAGACCTTCCCAATCGCGACCGTCGTATAACCTCGCTCTCGGAACCATGCAGGCATCGTCGGATTCACCTTCTCACCTTTAGCCAATCGATTCGCTCGCTGAACGAGAGACGCGTTGGTGTTTGAGTTTGTCACAGGACCGTAACGACCAGTCAACATCGCTGCGCGCGAGGCTCCACAAGTAGGCGCTTGCACATAATGATTCTCAAAAAGAATCCCACTCTTCGCCAAGGCATCAATCTCAGGAGACTGGATATACTCCCGACCATAACATCCCAACTCGGGCCGCAAATCATCGACACAAATCAGTAGCACATTCGGCCTCTCTTCAGAAGAAACTTCAGAAAAGAGCGAATTCAAAAAAAAAAAGAAAATCGCAGAACGTCTCATGTTTTTCACCTTACTTCTTCACACATTTTAGTCTCTCAAAAAAAATCTCTTAACCGATTCTTTCCTCTTCCTAGTCCATCGTTTCCACAGTGCGCCGAATAACAATGCCATGCAAAAGACGACCCAAAAGATCGGCTCCAGTAATGATTCGTTTACTCTTCTCTCCCCAATAAAGGACCACCTCTCGATCCAACGCCCGGTCACCATGATGCTCCGACTCCACATCGAGTTGAGGAAGAACCCGATCCAACGTCAAATCCGAATCCGTCGTAATAATCGGTTTCTGACAGTGCGCCAAAAGAGAAACTTCCCTTTTGCCATCAAAGAGATCACGCAAATAATCATCCGCATTCAAAGATTGCACAGGATATCCCTCCCCATCTAGCAACACCACCCACTTTTGAGAAGTCGCCGCAATCGCCTTCGTTAAAGCAACCTCTTCATCACTGCCCATCTCCGGAATATAGCCAACACCCTCCCTCCGAGGGAGCGCAATCACAGTCTCCGGATCTAATGGTGAACCTTCTCCTGAAACTCGCAAATCATCTAACCTCAAAAAATTCAACGCCCCCCTTCCTTCCGCATAAGAAATATCGCTCGAAGGCTCCCGAATATGCTGATCAAGCATCACCTCAAATTCGTCTTCCTTAAAAAAACGCGTTCCCTCCGGACCAATCCAACGATCTAACAAAATCGCACTCGGCTTCGCTACCGGATAAAACAAAAAACGATAAAACCGCATAACCGATGAAAGCCGCGCTCCCATCTTCAACGCGTGACGAGAAAAGTAAGCCTGCGGCATAATCTCTCCCACAATCGTGATTCCTATCGTCGAAAACAAAAAAGCCAAAACTCCAGTCACTGCCGATTCCGCCAAAATGGTAAGCAACACATTCACCGACACATTCCCCCAAAGAATAGTACAGAGCAATAAATTGGCATCACCACGTAAGCGTGCCACCTCAACCGCCCCTCGAGTCCCCTGCTTAACCTCCGTTTCTAACTGCAATTTGGAAAGAGAGAACAAAGCCAAATTCAGCCCCGAAAACATCGCGGATTGCGAAAGACAGATAAAAATGAGCACCCAAGTAATAGCGTCGTGCATATCAGGATCACCAAGAAAGCGCCCAAGCTTCTCAAATTCAAGCAAGTCCCTCTTCAAATCTCGTCTTCCACTCGCTTCCTAATACCTCCCCTTCCCGATTTGAGAGCGTATTCTCAACCAAATCGACTCAACTAAATCGAAAAACCACAAAACAAAAAAAGCGACAACTCCTTGAGTGAAAACGAACCCTGAAGGATGAAATAAAAAATATTCCACGACAAAGAAAAAATCATTTTTTTAAAAAAATACCTTCTATTGCCCTATTACTTTCAGGATTATAAGAAGTCAGAGATCTCTTCGAATACCCATCAAATAAAGGAAGTAAGACACTAATCGTGGGTTGACTTGGCTCGAGAGAGCTATCAAAATTTCTTCATCTTACACAATAGGGCGAACCGAGAATTCTAAACTTTTCTTGACTATTGTGAGGGGGTTAAATACACTATGCTTGATATGAGAAAACTTCATACACACTACACACTTGGATTGATTGGGGCCGCGATGGTGGCTGGAACCACTAGCTCATCTGCCGAGATCGAGTCTCTCCTTGGAGGATTTATCGGCGAAGAAGTGACCGAAGGCCTCTCAGGTGAGGTTTCGATCGGATATGATACAGACTACTACTACCGTGGTCTCTTTTTCGGTGGCGACAATGTCTGGACAGGTGTTGATCTTTCCAAAGACATCTGTGAAGGACTGACGTTCAACGTTGGCGCTTACTATCTTGATACTGTTACAGATGGCCCAACTTACTCGGAGTCAGGCATCAGCACTGGTCTTTCTTGGGATTCTGGATTCGGAACCTTCGACGCAGCATTCACCTTCTTCAGATTCTTTGACGGTTTTGATGGTGACGGATTCGGTCAGCAAGATGCGACTGAACTCTCCCTGACCTACTCAACTGAAGACTTCTACGGCTTCAGCGGTTATGGACAGTTTGTTTGGGATTTGCGTATCGACGCAGGTTACCTTGAAGCTGGTATCGCACAGTCTGTTGACCTTGGAGTCGCTTCCTTCGACCTCTCTGCAGCCATTGGTTACAGCATCGATGGATACTACACCGCTGGTATCGATGCCGAGAACGGATTCACTCACGTGCTCTTGTCAGCAGCTCTTCCGATTCAACTCCTTGATAACGTAACTTTGACTCCACACATCAGCGTTAACATCTCCTTGGAGTCTCGTGATGGCCTCAACGAAGGTTTGAGCCAGGATGACGCCAACCTATTCGGTGGTGCCAGCCTTGCTGTTACTTTCTAAGCAACCATCTCTTCTCTTTCTATCAAAGACGTCTCACCTTCGGGTGAGACGTTTTTTTGTCCCCATTGCCCCAAAATCTCATCTATCCATTGTCGAAAAAACCACGACTGGAATCCCTTTTAATGGTCGCGAAGCAGCTCACTTCTTTGAACCAAGTTTTACAACCTTCTCCGTCAGAACTTTTAGCCATGGGCCTAAACCCAGTCTAGACCGTTTTCCAAAAGTTCGTTCGTTTATCGCCGAGAGAGAATTTCTTG
>CAZUEC010000007.1:0-16211 GCA_964618865.1 uncultured Roseibacillus sp.
GTTAGAGGCTACGGAGTGGCTCTTTCGCCAACTGGTGACCGATGAAACTTATATGATTCGGAATGTTGTGCGAGAGTCTTTACCTTCTGAAGCAGGCAAAGACTGGAAGACTTTTTATGAGGATGAAGATCTTCCGCTTCCTTTGGCGCAGAGCTTGCCGATGGAAATCGTCTTTTTGGCGAGAGAAGCAGAGGCGAATGAATTCATCAATTCGTTGGTAACTTCCAAAAAATATTTCTTCGTTGTTGATATGGTTCAAATGGGGAATGAGAGCAAAAATCCTCCCGTTCGGAGTCAGTCTGGTTTGGAGGAGAATGAAGAAGGTGGTGGCGGTGAGGAAGAGGGGCAGGCTTTCGGAGCTTTTGGTTCCTTTAATTTTGGCGCCGAAGAAGAGGCTGAGGCTGAAGAAGAAGCGAAGGAAGAAAAGGTTGAGGATGAAGAGGCTTCCGTAGTGGAAGAAGGATTAATTCTTGGACAAGTTTTGGGCTCTGAAGGAGTTTATGTTGGTTTGCAAATTCGTCTTCTTCTCTTCGATGAGGCCATTGAACTTCCTGAATTCAAATAGAGACAATCCCGAACATGAAAGATAAATACGAAAAAGTTATTTTGGGAGTCGTGGCTTTAATCGCCATTGCGATGGTGGTTTTAGGAGTGATGAAATTGAGGGCGGTGGAAGCTGACTATTCTGAGGCAGAAATCAATCCTGATGGAGCGAGACTCAATGAGAAAGAGCCTTATATTACGACGATGGTAGAGTCTCTTTCCAAGCCTCCAGTGCTTAAACGAGTGAGAACTGCCGCTGGTCGCGAGGTTGATACTTTTACGGGAGTGCCGTATTATGTGAGACGTGGTAAGGAAGAGGGTGTCGATTTGGAAGCGCCAGATGGAGCGCCGGTACACAAGGAAATCCCGAACTCTTGGTTTTTGGAAAATGGTCTCGAGGAGGAGATTGGCTATGGCGATGCTCCCCAGCGGGACTTCGATAGCGATGGGTTTTCGAACTTAGAGGAATACAAAGCGAAGACGAATCCGAATGATAAAAACAGTTTCCCTTCTCTTTTTGCTAAAATTAAGTTGGCCAGTATTGAGAAGGATCAATGGTATCTCCGCTTTTCGGATTTTGGTGGAGGCTCTTTGAGCTTCCGTATCGAAGGAACCACCGATTTTGGAAAACGTGGGATCAAGAATCGTATGAAGGGTGGTAAGGCCATTCCTCCGGGGACTGCTTTCTTTACTGAAGAGCCTTATCAAGGCCGCTTTAAATTTGTGGAATCCTTTAAGAAGGAGGTGCGCAATATCCCTAAGACTTTCGCTAGGATTGAGGATCTCAAGCCGGGTAAGGGAAATCGGGTATATGAAATTCCGACTGGGAGTCATCGTACTTTTGAGAATGACTATACTGCTCGTCTCTTCCTCGATACTCCTGAGCAGGAGAATCATATTTTTTCTGTCGAAGAAGGGCAGTCGTTTTCGTTGCCGTATGACAAAGATGCTGCTGAAAAGCCGTACACTCTCAAGGAAATTGGGGGAGATGGCACTACTGCCTTGTTGCTTTGGCAAGATAATGGCGATCCGAAAGAACTGAAATTGCAGCTCGAAAACTAGAAATCTTTCCACATTCGAAAATTAAACTTCACAAACCCCCTCCATTTGAGGGAATGTAGCTTACACACACACTATGCAGCATACTAAAATGCGAATCCACGCTGGTCTCTTAATGCTTGCCTTTGCGGCAGCACCAATCTCCTACAGCCCCGGTCAGGGCCGTAGCCTGCTTGCGGAAGAGAGAATTCGACGTGAGGCCGCGACTCAGCAAGCCGTTGACCTTCTTTTACAGGGTCGGGATTCTTATGCTTCCAAAGATTATGAAGATGCCGTCCGTCTTTATAAGGAAGCTTTAAATGTTCTTCCTTTTGGTCCTAAGACCGAGGTTAAGCGCAATGAAATTACCGCTCACCTTGCTGATGGTAGTGTTGCTCTTGCGCAACAGTATCGTCGAACCGGAAAATACACCGAAGCGAAGGGATTGTTGAACGATGTTTTGGTTGTGGATCCGAATCGCTACCAAGCGCAAAAATCTCTCGAGTATTTTGATGATCCTATTCGTGTGAATCCTTCTCTGACTCACGATCATAGTCAGAAGGTCGATGAAGTTCGTCGTCTGCTCTATCAAGGAGAAGGTTTTTACAACTTGGCGGACTTTGATAGCGCTGAGAAGAAGTTTCATGCGGTTCTTCGTATCGATAAATACAACACTGCTGCTCGTCGCTGGCTGGAAAGAGTCGCGGCTCGCAAGTCCGACTATTATCGCGCGGCTTACGATCAGACTCGTGCTGAGCTTTTATTGCAGGTCGATAAAGCATGGGAGTTAACGGTTCCTTCTGTGGATGTGGTGGGTTCTTTTGGAACTGGTCCAACCGGTGGCTTTGGTAACGAGCGTGCGATTACCATTACGAATAAGCTGCAGAATATTGTGATTCCACAAATTGATTTTGCAGACACTCCTCTTGATGAGGCGATTGAGTTTTTGACCCAGAAGTCGATTGAGCTCGATACGGATCCAGACCCAAGCAACAAAGGAATTAACTTTGTAATCGATAAGGGCAGTGTGAGCAGTGATTCTGACCTTGGAGTCGATGAGACTCTGGATGGCGGTGGTTTGTTGCTCGGTGATGACCCTTCGAGCAAGACCATTGATGTGCTTCGTTTGCGCAACATTCCTTTGGCAACTGCTTTGGAGTATGTTTGTAACAAAACGGGTCTTCGTTACCGTGTGGATGAATTTGCGGTGAACCTTCTTCCCATCGGGAGTGAAGGAAGTGCTGACTTGGTGACTCGGACTTGGAGTGTTCCTCCTACTTTCGAGAATGATCTCGCTGGTGGAGCATCTGATGATAGCGGCGCGAGTGATGACCCATTTGCCTCAGACAGTGGTTTGGGGAGTGCGGGAATCACTGCTCGTAAGAGTGTGCGGGAGTCATTGAGTGATAGTGGAGTTGATTTCCCAGACGGCTCTAGTGCGCGCTTCATTCCAAGTTCTTCTACTTTGATTGTGCGCAACACAGTTTCGAACTTGGACATCGTTGACCAGATTGTGGATGAGATTATTAACCGCACTCCTAAGCAGATTAAAATCGTTACTAAATTTGTGGAAGTGACTCAGGAGAATACTGATGAGCTTGGATTCGATTGGTTGGTGACTCCCTTTGGTGTTTCGAGCGAATTCTTCCCAGGTGGAGGAACTGTTGGTAACGGTGCTGCCCGAACTGGTGGTGATTTCGTGGGAACAGTAGGAGCGTTTAACCTTCCTAACATTCCAGCTGATTCGTCTGCTGCTTTGACAGGCGGAACAGTGACTAGTGGACTTCGTTCCGGTGACTTTGCCATTACTCAAAATAGCATTGATTCTATTATCGATAACCCGGACCGACTCGCGACTGTGAACAACGTGGCACCAGGTATTCTTTCTCTTACTGGTCTGTTCACTGACGGCCAAATTCAGCTCATTCTTCGTGGTTTGGCTCAGAAAAGAGGAACTGATATCATGACTGCACCGAGTGTGCTTGCCCGTTCGGGTGAGACTGCGACTATCGAAATCATTCGTGAGTTTATCTATCCTACAGAATATGAACCACCAGAACTTCCTAACCAGGTTGGAGCAACTGGTGGAATTGGTGGTGCAGGTCAGGGAAGTGGTATTTTCCCGGTAACCCCCGCAACTCCAACTGCTTTTGAGACTCGGAATACTGGGGTAACTCTTGAAATCCAGCCCACTATTGGTGCTAACGACTTCGTGATTGATCTTCGTTTTGCTCCTGAAATTGTGGAATTCGAAGGATTCATTAACTATGGAAGTCCAATTACTTCACCTGCTTCAGATGCCTTTGGTAACCCAACTAACGTCACTATTACTGATAACCGGATTGAAATGCCCGTTTTCGCTAGTCGACGAGTGAATACTGGTTTGACTATTTATGATGGTCACACAGTTGCTGTTGGGGGCTTGTTGCAAGAGGATGTCCAGCGAGTTGAGGACAAAGTGCCCATTTTCGGAGACCTTCCTTTCATCGGACGCTTGTTCCAGAGTAATTCTGAAAGTCACTTGAAGAGTAATCTGATTATCTTTGTGACTGCACAGATTATCGATGCGACGGGTAAGCCGATTAACGGAGAAACGACTGGGTTAAATGACCCAAGTTCTGGAATTTCTGACTTCTCAGCTCCTGCTGGCACGGATGCTGGCTTGTTGCCACCTTTGGACGCGAAGTAAGAACATAGATTTTAGACTATTCAACGACTTCAAAGTCTGATGGTTTCGGCCATCAGGCTTTCTTTTTCAAAAGCCGCTATTTTTTTAAAGAGCTTGCAATGATTTCACTCGTATTGACAGGCGGTGTCGCTAGCGGCAAATCGACCTTGGCTAAACTCCTTTCCGAAAGAATCGAGAACCTTCTTCTTTTTGACAGTGACGCGGTCGTGGGAGATCTTCTTCAGAATGCCGAAGTCCTAGCGGAGATTCGTTCCGTGGTGGGAGAGGCTTGTTTTGAGGGAGATGTTTTTGATAAGGCAAAAACTCGCGAATTGGTTTTTAACGATGAGGGGGTTCGTAAAAAGCTGGAATCGGTCTTGCATCCAAAAGTTCGAGAACGATTGGGGGAGATGTCTCGCCAAGGACAGCGAGAAGGGGCCGATATTCTGCTGGCTGATATCCCTCTCTATTTTGAGACTGGTTTCAGATGGGAGAATCGCGGGGTGATTGTGACGGCTTGTCCGCGTGAGGTTCAAAAAGAGCGCTTACTTGCGAGGGATGGAATGGATGAAGAGTTGTCTGAGGCGATTTTGAAGAGCCAGTTGCCAACTGAGCAGAAGATCGTAGGGGCTGATCAAGTGTTTTGGACTTCAGGTGAGAAGGATTTTTTGTCGGAACAGATTGAGGTATTCGTGGCCAAATTGAATGGTCGTATCGAGCACGATCGCGAGAAGCGAGGCCCTATTTGTGATGTTGAGATTCCCGCAATGGCGGATCTCAATGAACTTCGAAGTCGCCCTCTTTCTGAGCTTCTTGAGCTTGGCAAAGGGCTGGCGCTTAAAAATACTGGTGCGGAGAAGGGGAAACTGATCTTCGATATTTTCTGTAAACTGGGTAATCTGGGTAGTGATTTGCAGGCGACTGGAATTCTCGAGAAGACGAAGGAGAGTTTTGCGATGTTGCGTGATCCGGGTCGTAGTTTTCGGGCTGGGCCGGATGATATTTACATTGGAGCTAATCAGGTGAAGGAGTTTGGTTTAGGGGAAGGAAATCTTGCGAAGGTGAGGGTGCGCCCTCCTCGTGGGAGGGATAATTTTCTTTCGGTGAGTGAAGTGATGGAGGTTGAGCGTCGTCCAGCGAGTCAGTTTTCGGCAGGAGAGAACTTTGAAGCTCTGATGTCGGAATTTCCAGAGAGCCGTTTTCATTTGGAGACTAAAGACGAGCAAGATCTTGCGGTTCGTTTAGTTGATTTGGTGGCTCCCTTGGGTAAAGGGCAGCGGGGTCTTATTGTGGCTCCGCCACGGGGAGGAAAAACGGTTCTGCTCAAGCAAATTGCGCGTTCATTGCAGGCTAATCATCCTGAGGTGGAGCTCGTTATTCTTTTGCTTGATGAGCGCCCTGAGGAAGTCAGTGACTTTGAGGATACTGTTGATGCACAGGTGTTTAGCTCGACTTTTGATGAGACCTCTAAGCGTCACGCGCAAGTCTCGGATCTTGTTCTTTCGCGAGCTCGACGCATGGTCGAAGATGGGAAGGATGTGGTGATTTTACTCGATAGTCTCACTCGTTTAGCGCGGGGCTATAATAATGCGGCGAGTGGTGGACCGATTGGTTCTGGAGGGGTGAATCCGAATGCTCTTGCGAAAGCGCGGAAGTTTTTTGGGGCAGCTCGAAATGTGGTTGATGGAGGGAGCTTAACTATTCTAGCTACGTGTCTTGTGGAGACTGATAGTCGGATGGATGATGTCATTTTTGAGGAGTTGAAGGGGACGGGAAATATGGAGATTCGGTTGGATCGTGATTTGGCTGAACGAAGAATTTTTCCTGCGATTCATATTCATCAAAGCGGCACTCGAAATGATGATCGGCTTTATCATCAAGAGGAGCTTCCTCGTGTGATCGATCTGCGTCGTCAATTGGCGGCGATGCCAGTGGGGGAAGCAGTGGAAACATTGATGAAACAGCTCAAAGGGACTGTTTCGAATGCGGAGTTTCTCCTCAAAGGGCTCCGTTAGTGCTTTTTGGAGTCAATCAGGCTATTTAAAGGCTGGGATGGCATGTTTTAGAAGTGAGGCGAAGTCTCTCGAATCAATTGATTTTCAATGATTTAATGCTATCTGAATAAATGTATTAAATGAGGGTTTTGCCAAAATTGATGGGAGAGCCCTAGCTGGAGTGGTATTGAGTTTGTTGAGTTGGGTCATATCTGGATGTGCTTGAGGGGGAGTTAGATGTCTGTTTTGAGGTTTAAAAAGAGGGGAGTTTGGTAAAAATCCGCTTGCAGCTTCTTTCTAAAGAAGCGATGTTTAGTTCATGGTCTATTCGGTTCGAAAAGCATGTTGCACAGCCCTTCTGGGGATGACTGTTTATGCTGCGGCACAAGGTCAAATCGCGGTCTGTAACAGCCGGTCATATCGGGCGACAAGTAACAGCAGTTTTGATTACAGAGGGGGACAGCTTATCTTTTTTATCTTTGATGGGAATGCCTTCTCGGATGTGGAATGTCCATTTTTACCGGCGGGACCAGGCTTGCTTCCTTTCTTCCCGGGTGCTCTTCCTTGCCCTCCAGGACACAATGCATTTCTAAGTACTCGTTTTGGAGATCGAGACGGAGATACAATTGATTTGTGGGGTCGACTTGGATCGGTTGATGTCGCGACTCAGATTCCTTCCCGTGTTCCTGAGCTCATTGAGTTTGTTGCGGGCCCCATCACGGACTTCCCACGACCTTCAAATGATTTTGTCGACCGTTCGACTCTAGTTTTGTTTGATTTGCAGACTGCTTTTTTTGCGGAAAATGATACCACTCGCTATGAGTTCATCACCGAGTATCGAGTCTTCGACGGCGATATTAATGGTGATGGAGAACGTACTCCGTTAGAAATGGAGTTCTTCCAAGATTTGGTTCAATCGGAAGAGCTGAGCCAATTGCGCGATACGATTATTACGACGGGTAATACGAATGGGTATCTTTTTACCTTCCCAAGCTTACCTTTCATTCAAGCTAACCGGGATTTGCCGGCAGAGCTGGCTCCTACTACTCCAATTGCAGTTAATAACTTGAGGTTTTTGGAGGCTTTTCCTGGAATCTCTGCGCGAGCAGGAATTACGAATGCTGAAACTGGATTTTTCTTCAGTAATTTGACTGAGTTTGGAACTGATTTCGATGGTGACCCAGCCTTTTTGGTGGACTTCCGATTACCGGGTTCTTTGAGTTGGGCAGGTAATGATTTATCCAATTTGATTCCTAATAGCGACAGTCTGTTTTTGCAGATTTTCGAGAATCGCTTCGATCTTGATGGTGTTCCTTTGCCGGAGGTTGGAGCTGGCCCTATTCAGTTAGCTTCAGTGCAGTTGGGAGAAGATCCTGCAACTGATCCTGTTGTAGTCACAGCTCCTTTTCGTTTGGACCAGGGTTTTTTGTCGCCCACGTTAGGGACCTTTGCTCTCGGGGGTCATAATTTGGAAAGCCCTGATGAGGTTGTGATTTATGGAACCGGTTTTTCCGCTCTCGACGGGCAGCGCTTCTTTGCGAGTGTTGCGAGTCCGCAGGCTGGGTTTACGGCAGGAACAGATTTTGAACTGTTTATCGATTCGGGTTTAACTGAGCCACTTCTCTTGACGAGTTTTCCAGATGGCTCGCAAGGATTTATCAACCCAGAAGCTCCAGGAGTTGATGATATTCCAGATATTATTCTCAATGTTAACTTCCTCGGATTGAGCACTATCACAACGGCTACGCCACATGGTTTAGCTGCGGGAGATGCCTTTACTTTGGAGGAGACTGGGTTGTCTGGTTTGGATGCGAGGCTCTTCTTTGCAAATAATGTCACTCCGAATACGTTCGATATTTTTACGGACGCTGAGCTGACCATTCCATTTTTGACGGAGATTCCAGATCCGACTAATCTTTCTCAGCTTGTTCCTACGACTCCGCTCGATGATCCTTTCTTGACGTTGCTACCAGCGGGCGTACAGCTTGAACGTGTAGATGGTGCAGTTATCATTGCACCTGATCAGAATAACTTAGACTTTCCGATTTGGCCTTTCCCATTCGTTGACGATTTTTTCGGGGGTCAATTGCTCCTGCCAAGTGCATTGGATAACGGTTATGAAATCCCTGACGTTGCTTTCAGGATCTTTTTTGGAACTGAGTTTGGAGCGCGCGATCTTGTTGCTGTGACTAATCAATTAGGGGGAGTGACTCCTCGTAACGATTTGATTCTGCGGTTGCGCTTCCAGCGGAATGCTCTCACGACTGGAGTCGGTGGTGGATCTGCTCTTGTTCCTGGTGATTTGAGTGAGCGCGATTTCGAATTAGAGCTTTGCTTAGTTGATACTCTCGAGGGAGCGGTGAAAGGAATTACTACTGCTGCGGCGAATCCTTTGACAGGTCTTGCGATTGCGCCTCCTTCTGGAGATGCTTCCGATTCTGAAGAGGATATCTTTGGGGTTGATGCGGATCTTGACGGAGACGGGCAAAGCAATCTTTTCGAATTTGCATTCGATGTGAATGGCTCGCTAACTGAGCCCATGCCTGCCTTTGGAGATTCTTCACGTCAAGTTGAGGCTCAGGTTTCGTTTGAAATTGATCCAGAGACTCAACTCTGTGAGCTAAGTATTGGCAAGCGTCCAGCTGTTCGGGAATACCTTGAATACTACTTTGAAGAAGTCGCGCCAGACGGCTCTGCTGTTGTTATCGATCCTGAAGGGGACGAATGGACTTTAGTGGAAGACACTGATTCCACTTACAAGATTCGGAGCACTGAGCCTGTTGATGGAGCTGCTTTCTATCGTGCTTGTGCTCGTAAGAATTCGTTTGGAGTAGAACTTGCTCAGTAATCGGTTTTTTTACCTGTGCCTGACCAATCCGCCCTCGAGCCTATCGTTTGGGGATATGATAACAGTCTTCTCGAAGCTGATTATCTCGGTCTGGATTTAGAGGCGGATAGTCTTTTCCGTTATAGTGAAAAGATTTGCCTCGTTCAGATTACAGATGGTGAGCGAGGGGTGCTAGTCGATCCTCTTGAGAAAGATCTTAGTGAACTTGCTGCTAAGTTGCTTGCGCGTCCGATTTGGATGCATGGTGCAGATTATGATATGGCCTTGATGAGACGCGATTGGGGTGGGGTGCCGGTCAAGATTTGGGATACTCAGATTGGCGCTCGATTAATTGGGTGTCGTAAGTTTGGCTATGCTCACTTGGTCGAAGAGTTTTTTGGAATCGTTCTTTCTAAAGGTTCGCAGAAAGCGGATTGGGGGAAGAGGCCTCTTCCTGAGAAGATGGCTCGTTATGCTTTGAATGATGTTAAGTTTCTCATTCCGCTCGCTCAGAAGATAAAGATCAGATTAGAGGAATTGGGGCGTTTGTCTTGGTTTGAAGAAAGTTGCGATTGGGACCGAGCACGTGCTTTAGAGAGATCCGACAATCGCGAAAATGCATGGCGAATTAAGGGTTCTGGGAAATTCGATCGGAGAACTTTGGCCTATTTATGGATGATTTGGTCATGGCGAGAGGCGGAGGCGGCAAAATGGGATCGTCCTAGCTTTATGGTTGCTGGCAATAAGGATATTCTGACGTGGAGCTTGACGGCGGCATCAGGGAAAAAGTTGCTATTTGATCGTTCTCTGAGACCGGATCGAAAGCGTCGTTTGTTAGAGGCTGTTGAGAAGGCTGATGGGCTCTCAGAGGTAGAATGGCCTGAAAAAATTCGAATGCCACGTCGGGAAAGGGATATTGAGCGAGAAAAGCAGGTTGAGCTTCTCTTGGCGAAGCGTCAAAAAAAGGCGGAAGAGCTTGAGTTGGAGGTTTCTGTTTTGGGTTCGAGAGCGAGCTTTGAAGCTTATGCGGCGGGCGATTCAACTCGTTTGATGACTTGGCAAAAATCAGTCATGGAGCTGGGTTGAACAGACCTTTCCCTTTCCATTCTATCCTTCTTAATTGAGGATTATAGGATGTCATCAGGTGAAGAAGGCTCTGTGTTACACTTTACCTGCCCAGAATGTAGGTTTCGCTTAGGGGTAGATGTTTCACTGGCGGGCCTTACTGCTCCTTGTCCGAAGTGCGGAGTTGAAGTAACTGCTCCTATTGTGGCTGAAAAGCGGGTTGAAATACCGGCCCAAGGAGTTGTAAGAGGGGTTTCGAAAGGGGCTCTTCCGAAGGTGGTTCCTAAAGTCGGGGAAGGTTATCTCTCCTCGTCAAGTGGGATGTCGGAGCAGAGGCGTCAAATTTATCCGACAGGTGGAAGGATGCCAGATGAGGATGAGAAGGATAATTTGAGGGCCTTTTTTAAGATTGTTACAGCTACTGCTTTGGTGGTTTTAGCGGTCTCTTTGATCGTGTGGTATATGAATAATCAGTAGCTGAATTTTTGACGCAAAATAGAGGGAAAGAACCTTGTGCGAAACCTCTCAATTTTAGAGACTTTGAGCGTCTATGGCGCAGGGTGAGGAAAGCAAAAAACCAGTCGGAAATAATGAGTCTGAACAGGCTGATACCGGGGTAGGTTCCGAGCAGGAATACGGAGCTTCTCAGATCGATAAACTGGAAGGATTAGAGGCGGTTAGGAAGCGTCCTGGAATGTATATTGGTGACCCGGATGTGCGAGGTTTGCACCATTGTGTTTTTGAAGTTCTTGATAATTCCATTGATGAGCATTTGGCGGGCTACTGTCAGATTGTGGGAGTAACCATTAATGCAGATGGTTCGGTTTCGATTTCTGATGACGGCCGTGGGATTCCGGTGGATATGCATCCTAAGTTTAAAATGCCAGCGGTAGAGCTGGTGCTTACCAGCTTGCATGCCGGTGGTAAATTTGGGCAAGGAGCCTATAAGTATTCAGGAGGATTGCACGGGGTTGGGGCCAAATGTGTGAACGCTCTTTCTGATTGGTTCAAAGCAGAAGTTCATCGTGATGGGAAGGCATACGCGATTGAGTTCGAGAGAGGAAAGACCACTAAGCCGCTCGAAGTGGTAGGAGAAATTGGGGCAAAAACTACTGGGACGACCATTACTTTTTTTCCGGATGCAACCATCTTTGTTGATACCATTGCTTTTGAGTTTGATCGTCTTGCGACTCGTTTGCGTGAGCTAGCTTTTCTGAACCCTGGCCTTACGATCAATCTTGAGGATGAGCGTCCTGATTCGGCAGCTAAGACGACTTTTTATTATGCGAAAGGCATTGAGGAGTTCGTTAAGCAGTTAGGAGAAAATAAAACTCTCATTCATCCTGAGCCGGTGGTTTTGAGAGGGAAGCGAGATGTCGAAGTCGATTACGATGGTAAGATCACGCGGGATGATGTGTTCGTTGATGTTGTCTTTCAGTATAATGATAGCTACAACGAGCAGATTCTTTGTTTTGCTAACTCGATTCCCAATGCAGATGGGGGAACCCATTTGACTGGTTTTCGAGGTTCTTTGACGCGAGCAATTAATCAATATTCACGGGCTAACAAGTTGCTAAAGGAGAAAGATTCTAATCTTTCAGGGGAAGATGTGCGGGAAGGAATTGTCTGTGTTATCTCGGTCAAAATGCCGAATCCACGTTTCAGCTCACAAACTAAAGATAAGTTGGTGAACGCAGAGATCGAGGGAGTTGTTACTTCGGTGGTCTATGAGGGGATGCAGGCTTACTTTGAAGAGAATCCCAATTTAGCGAAAACGATCATCGACAAGGCCGTGAATGCTGCTCGCGCTCGTGAGGCTGCTCGGAAGGCTCGAGAGACGGTTAGAAAGTCTGTTCTTTCTGGGGGAGGTTTACCAGGTAAGCTAGCTGATTGCTCTGAACGTGATCCCAAGAAAAGTGAAATCTATATTGTGGAAGGTGACTCTGCGGGTGGTTCGGCGAAGTCGGGGCGCAATCGGATTAACCAGGCGATTCTTCCTTTGCGTGGAAAAGTGATCAATGTCGAGAAAGCTCGCTTACATCGCGCGCTACAGAATCGGGAAATCCAAGCGATGATCACTGCGATTGGAGCTGGCATTGGAGATGGTGATCAGGAAGGGGCCTTTAATCTTGAGAAGGTCCGTTATCACAAGGTCATTATCATGACTGATGCTGATATTGATGGGGCTCATATTAAGACTTTGTTGCTCACTTTCTTTTGTCGTCACATGCCGGATTTGGTGAAGGCAGGTTATCTTTACATTGCACAGCCGCCGCTCTACAAGGTAACCCGCAAAAAGCGGGAAGAATATGTAGCGGATGATGCGGCGCTCAATCGTATTTTAATCGATCTTGGTTCGGAGGATGTCACGATTCGTAAATATGGGACGAGTGAGACCTTGGACTCAGATCTTCTGAAGGATGTCTTAGAGCATCTTGCGAGTCTTCGGCGTTTTGTTGCCACGGTCGAAGGTCACGGAGGTGATTTCCGAACCCTTCTTTCTAAGCGTGAAGGGACTAAGTTGTCGCAATACCTCGTGCGCGTTCGAACTGGTAATGAAGAAGAGATTCTCTATTTTTCAGATGAAAAGACGCTTCTCGCTTTTGCGGAAGACAATCGTGACTTAAGGCTCTTTGGAGAAGAGCTTACTGAGGAGGAAGATCGAGAGTATAAAGAGAAGTATCAAGGAGCGATGCGACGGGCAGTGAAGAAAGAGCTTCATGAAGTTCATGCGATCGATCGGCTCTTAGCGCGTATTAATGAACTTGGAATTGATACCGATGTTTTCTTTTCGGACGACAAGCCAATATACGAGGTTGTTGATGGGGAAGGAGAGGATCAGGAGGTGATTCCACTCTTTAACTTGTTTGAAATCTTAACTCGAGTTCTTGAAGTTGGTCGTAAAGGAATGCGTATTCAACGCTTTAAGGGGTTGGGGGAGATGAATGCAAAAGAGCTTTTTTCTACTACAATGGATCCTGAAAAGAGAGTCTTACTGCAAGTGCGTCTCGATGAGGATAACCAGTTAGAGGCGGACAAGATGTTCGATGTTTTGATGGGCGATGTGGTGGAACCTCGCAAACGTTTCATTGAGGATAATGCGTTAAATGTGCGCAATCTTGATGTTTAATTTTTCAATTTACTACTAGATTTACCGAACTCAAATGGCTTCCGACGAAACTAAGAGCGTAAATGTGGCTGACGAAATGTCGGGTGCTTTTCTCGACTACTCGATGTCCGTAATTATTTCACGTGCACTGCCTGATGCACGTGATGGGCTTAAACCTTCTCAGCGTCGTTTACTTTACGCGATGCACCATGATTTGTCTTTGACCCCAAGTAAGCAGCATTTGAAGTGTGCTCGTATTGTGGGGGAGACGATGGGTAAGTATCACCCTCATGGTGATGGTGCTATTTATTCGACTTTAGTGAATATGGCACAGCCATGGACTCTGAAGGAGACTTTGGTGGATGGGCAAGGGAACTTTGGTTCTGTGGAAGGTGATGCTGCTGCGGCCATGCGATATACGGAGGCCCGCATGACTCACATGGGTTCGGCGATGATGATCGATCTCGAGAAGGAGACGGTTGATATGACCGACACCTATGATGAGCGCGCGCTGGAACCAACGGTTCTACCTGCTGCGATTCCTAATCTACTCGTTAATGGCGGGACGGGAATTGCGGTTGGAATGGCGACTAATATTCCTCCGCATAATATGGGGGAAGTCATTGATGGAGTTTGTGCTCGGATTGATAATCCGACGATTACTCTCGATGAAATGAAGCTGATCATCAAGGGGCCGGACTTCCCGATGAAGTGTCAGATTCGCGGCACTAAAGGGATCGATAGTTATTTTGCGACTGGGCGTGGAAGCGTCAAAATGCGGGGTGAAATCGAAATTGATGAGAAGGAATCAGGAGCCTCACTTTTGACCATCACGCAGGTTCCTTTTAATGTCAATCGGGCGACTCTTCAGCAACGAATTGCGGAATTGGTGAGGGAAAAAGTTCTGACTGATATTTCTGGAATGCGGGATCTTTCCGATGAGCAAACTCGGATCGAAATTACGCTTAAACGAGATGCGCGACCACAAGTGGTGGTGAATCAGCTCTTTAAGCTGACTGCTTTGGAGACTTCTTTTGGGGTGAACATGCTCGCGATCCATGAACGTCGTCCTAAGCAAATGGGACTGTTAGATGCTTTGGATGCGTTCATTGAGCATCGTCGAGAAGTGATCATTCGCCGAACTCGTTATTTGTTGCGTAAGGCAGAAGAAAAGGCTGAAAATTTGGAGGCCTTTTTACTGGCTTTGGGTCATCTGGACGATTTTATCCGGATTATTCGTGATTCAAAAAATCGTGATGAAGCTCGGGTGCGTTTGAAGGAGTATGAGTTTACTACTGCGACTGCGGAAAAATTAGGGATTCTCATTCGTTCTCAACCTTCGGTACAGGGCGATCGTTATATTTTCACTGATCGACAAGTGAATTCGATTCTTGAGCTACGTCTTTATCAGTTGACTGCGATGGAGCAGGATAAGGTGAAGGGCGATTACGATGCGATCCTCATCGAGATTAAAGATTTTCTCGATATTTTGGGTAGTGAGCAACGCGTTTTGAATATCATTAAAGATGAGCTTCTTGCGATCAAAGAAAAGTTTGCGACTCCTCGCTTGTGTGAAATTGTTCCTGACGAAGGTGATATCGCGATTGAGGATTTGATTGCTAATGATGGCATGATTGTGTCTTTGAGCCATCGTGGATATATCAAGCGTACTGCGGCCAGTGAGTATCGGACTCAGAGTCGTGGAGGGAAAGGGATGCGTGGAATGGAGACGCGGAGTGCCAATGAGGATGAAGATGATTTTGTGGAAACGCTCTTCAGTGCTGGTGCTCATGATTATCTCATGTTCTTCACCAATACTGGACGAGCTTACATTGAGCGTGTTTATGATATTCCGGAAGGGTCTCGTGCTTCTAAGGGGCGTAGCATTAAGAATGTGTTGAACCTTCAGGCGGATGAAAAAATCGCGACTGTGTTACGCGTGGAGCGTAAGCTGAATGAAAGGGGTGAGGATGAGACTTTTGCTGAAGGAAGTGGCTTTGTGTTCTTTGCCACTCGATCTGGGAAAGTGAAGAAAACGGCTCTCTATGATTTCCGTAATTTCCGAAAAGATGGAATCATTGCGATTAAGTTAGAAGAAGAGAATGAGCTCATTGGGGTGCGTCTGACAAGTGGGAGTGATGAGGTTGTTTTAGTCACACATAATGGTTTGAGCCTTCGTTTTGATGAGACTCAATCCCGCAGTATGGGACGAACGGCGGCTGGAGTTGCTGGAATTAAACCGGTGACGGGAGATTTCGTAGTGGGATTGGCGATTGTCGATCCTGAAGCGACTTTGCTTGTTGCGAGTGAGAATGGTCTCGGTAAGCGGACGACGTACGAAGATTATCGCAGTCAGTCTCGAGGCGGAAAGGGCATTATCACGATGAAGGTTACCGAAAAGACTGGCCCAGTGGTGGGTGCACTCGCGGTGAAGCCTGAGGACGAGTTGATGTTGATGACTAATGGTGGTCTCAGTATTCGAATCAAAGTGGCTCAGGTGCGCGAAACTGGACGGAGTGCCCAAGGGGTGAAGTTGCTTACTTTGAAAGAAGGGGAGCAATTGCAAGGCATTGCTCGTGTGGTTCCGGATGCAGATGGTTCTGCCGATGATGAGAGCGAAGAGGTGGAAGCTGGCGACGAAAACGAGAAGTAGGCTCAGCATGAGTTGAGCAATTTTTAATTGCGGTCTAGTTGGGAGCTCCTTTTGTGAATGTGGAGTTGGAAACCAAGATGGTTCTCATGATGGTAAGCCAGATTCACTCTTTCATGTGAGAGTCGAAGGGGTGGATTGATCGTTTTTCGCTTTTCGCTTTTGTCTCGAAGTGTACCGAGTCAGCTTTTCACAATCTATCGGCCACGAGTGGGGTTGCTTTTCTTTCTTTCGCACAGGGTATTGATAGGTAAGGTTTTGAGTTTAGACCATTTTTCAAAAGTCTATTCGTCTATCGAGTTTTTTTAAGGTTTGAA